>CAYRHV010000517.1:0-1924 GCA_964424045.1 uncultured Ottowia sp.
GTGTTCCAGTGGCCGGGCATGGGCCTGCTGTTCATCCAGGCCGTGATGTTTGCCGACGTGCCGGTGATGGCTGCCTACCTGTGCCTGATCGCGCTCATCTTCGTCATCATCAACCTGATCGTGGACCTGCTCTACGCGGTGGTGGATCCGCGCCTGCGCGTCGGTTGAGCGCGCCATGAACCCGAAGGAAGGGATCGAGATGAAACCATGGTCCGGCTGGCTGGCACGCAACGGAGCGCACGCGCCATGAGCAGCCTCCTGGCCCGCTGGCTGGACAGCGACGTCGGCTACAGCTTCCGCACCTCGCCGATGGCGATCGGAGCCGCGCTGATCGCCTTCGTGTGCGTCTTCTGCGCCGTGTTCGCCGGCTGGGTCTCGCCGCACAATCCGTTCGACCTGACGACGCTGAACCTGTCCGATGCGCGCCTGCCGCCGGCCTGGTACGCGGACGGCCAGCGGACCTACCTGCTGGGCACCGACGACCAGGGACGCGACATCCTCTCGGCCGTCATCTACGGCGCCCGCATCTCGCTCGTGGTGGGCGTGGTGTCGGTGATCCTGTCGGTGATCGCCGGCGTGGCGCTGGGTCTGCTGGCGGGCTTCCGGGGGGGCTGGATCGACACCTTCCTGATGCGCCTGTGCGACGTGATGCTGTCGTTTCCGGCCATCCTGGTGGCGCTGCTGATCGCCGGCGTGGGCCGCGCGCTGTTTCCGGAGGCGACCGAGTCGCTGGCCTTCGGCGTGCTGATCCTGGCGATCTCGCTCACCGGCTGGGTACAGTATGCACGGACGGTGCGCGGCAGCACCCTGGTCGAACGCAACAAGGAATACGTGCAGGCGGCGCGCGTGACCGGGGTGTCGCCGCTGCGCATCATGACGCGCCACGTGCTGCCCAACGTGCTGGGCCCGGTGCTGGTGCTGGCCACGATCCAGGTGGCCACGGCCATCATCACCGAGGCCACGCTGTCGTTCCTCGGCGTCGGCGTGCCGCCGACCTCGCCCTCGCTGGGCACCCTGATCCGCATCGGCAACGACTACCTGTTCTCGGGCGAGTGGTGGATCACCATCTTTCCCGGCGTGATGCTGGTGCTGATCGCGCTGTCGGTGAACCTGCTGGGCGACTGGCTGCGCGATGCGCTGAACCCGCGGTTGCAATGACCATGACAAATGACTTCGCCGCTGGCGCGGCATTCATGACGAATGACTGAGGCTTCGGGGCTTGTCATTGGCCGTTGCGCAGCGACGCCGTCATTTGTCATTTGTCATTTGTCATCGAGATCGAGGTCCGATCCATGCCCCTGCTTGAAGTCCAGAACCTGATCGTCGAGTTTCCGACCCGGCGCGGCACGCTGCGTGCGCTGGACGACATCTCGTTCGACATCGAGCCGGGCGAGATCCTGGGCGTGGTGGGGGAGTCGGGGGCCGGCAAGTCGCTCACCGGCGCCGCCATCATCGGCCTGCTGGAGCCGCCGGGTCGGGTGGCGGGCGGGCAGATCCGGCTCGAAGGCCAGCGCATCGACAACCTGCCGCAGGCGCAGATGCGTCACATCCGGGGGCGCCGCATCGGCGCCATCTTCCAGGACCCACTGACCTCGCTCAATCCGCTCTACAGCATCGGCTTCCAGCTGATCCAGACCATCCTGACGCACCTGCCCGTGAGCGAGGCCGAGGCGCGCCAGCGCGCCATTGCCCTGCTGCAGGACACCGGCATCCCGGGAGCCGAACAGCGCATCGACCATTACCCGCACCAGTTCTCGGGTGGCATGCGCCAGCGCGTGGTGATCGCGCTGGCACTGGCGGCCGAGCCCAGGCTGATCGTCGCCGACGAGCCGACCACGGCGCTCGACGTGTCGATCCAGGCGCAGATCATCCAGCTGCTCAAGCGTGTCTGCCGTGAGCGCGGCGCCGCGGTGATGCTGATCAC
>CAYRHV010000518.1:0-1920 GCA_964424045.1 uncultured Ottowia sp.
CCAGCGGGACTTGATCCAGGACAGCACCGCAATGATCTCGGCATCACTCAGCACGCCGGCATAGGCCGGCATCGTGGTGCGGTAATCGGGCTGGCCGATGACTTCCGGCAAGCCCAGCTTGACGATGGCAAACAGCTGTGCGTCCGGGTGATGCCAGGTGTGACCGCTCTCGTCGTGTGGCGGCGCCGGCAGCAGGCCCTGGGCGTCGCGCTCGCGCCAGGCGGGCTGGCCCTCGAGGCGGGCCCCGTGGCAGGCCGCGCAGTGCGCTCCATAGACGCGCTCGCCCAGCACCAGCACCGCGGGATCATCCGGCTGCAGCAGCGCCGCGGGCCGATCGCGCAGCAGCCAGGTGGCGGCAGCGGCCAGCAACAGCAGCCCGAGTGCCAGCGACACCCCGAGCCGCCAGCCACCCGACGCAAGCCGCGCCGTCACTCGGAGACGAGGCGCAAGGCCCCTCAGGCGTGGCTGCGAAAGACGCGGCTGCTGCCGTCGCGCAGCACCAGCAGGGTGTCGTAGCGATCCCGCTTGCCACCATAGACCGGGCCGTCCATGCCGGGCGAGCCGATCGGCATGCCGGGCACGGCCAGGCCCAGCGCCTGCGGCCGCTCGCGCAACAGGCGCCGCACGTCGTTCGCGTGCACGTGGCCTTCGACGACATAACCGCCCACCAGCGCGGTGTGGCAGGAGCCGTACTGCGACGCCAGTCCGAGGCGGGCGCGCACCGCGTTGTTGCCGGTGTCGTGCGCCGTGACCTTGAAGCCGTGCTGCTGCATGTGCGCGATCCAGTCGTTGCAGCAGCCGCAGCTGGCGTCCTTCCAGACCTCGACGGCCTGGGCATCGGCAATGCGCTGCGCCCGGGCGAGCGGCGCCAGCGCGAAAACCGCCAACGAGCCAACGCCCCACTGCAGGGCGCGGCGGCGGGCGGGGACAGCAGAAATCGGCATCTCGGGATCCATTTTTTATGAGCTCAACAAGGATTGAATCGAAAACCGGCTGAAGGTTCAACCCGGAAACCGCACGCCAGCGCCCGTCCCCCGATTCACCCTCTTACAGCAGCGTACACCGCGTAACGATATGATACCGACCATGCCGCCGCTGCCCCCTCGCACCCGCCACTGGTCGGATCTGACGACGACCGACTTCGCCAGCCTGGACCTGAGCCGGGCCATCGCGATCCTGCCGCTGGGCGCGACCGAGCAGCACGGCCCGCACCTGCCGCTGTCGGTGGACGCCAACATCGCGCACAGCGTCGTGCACGCCTCGCTGGTCCACCTGCCGCCGGATCTGCCGGCGCTGTTTCTGCCGGTGCAGCGCGTCGGCTACAGCCCCGAGCACGGCGCCTTTGCCGGCACACTGAGCCTGAAGGCCGAGACCACCATGCGGCTGTGGGCCGACATCGCCGAAAGCGTGCTGGCCAGCGGCGTGCGCAAGCTGGTGCTGTTCAACGCCCACGGCGGCCACACCGGGCTGATGGACGTGGTGGCGCGCGACCTGCGCACCCGGCTCGACATGCTGGTCTATTCCATCAGCTGGTTCAACCTGCCGCTCACCGAGCCCGACGGCCGCAACGCCCTGGACCGCTTCCCGCCCGAGGAGCAGCGCTTCGGCGTGCATGCGGGGCAGATCGAGACCGCCCTGATGCTGGCGCTCAAGCCGCGCCTGGTGCGGCAGGCGAAGTTCAAGCACTTTCCGTCCAGCTCCGAGCAGCGCGCGCGCGATTTCCCGACCCTGGGCAACGGCAAGAGCGCCCGGCTGGCCTGGGCGATCCAGGACCTGAATTCGGAAGGCGCCGCCGGCAACGCCGCCGCGGCCCGGCTGGAGGACGGCCTGGCGCTGATCGACGCCGCCGGCCGCGCGCTGGCCACCGCCCTGCAGGAAATCGACCGCCTGCCGGCCGAGACCCTGCGCCCGGCCTGAGGC
>CAYRHV010000519.1:0-1920 GCA_964424045.1 uncultured Ottowia sp.
ACTGCCACCAGGGCGCGGCCGTAGCTGGTGCGCTTGATGTTCAGGATCAGCAGCGTCGTCACCACGGTCCACAGCAGGGCCAGGTAGTAGCGCGCGGTGAGGCTGTCGATCGGGATGAACAGGAAGCGCACCCGGGGCGTCTGCAGCGTCGCCACGGCGCCGCCCGAGATGGCACTGACGTTGACGATGACCCAGTCGACCAGGAACTGCATGGCGAGCGTGGCCATCACCAGGTAGAGGCCCTTGACGCGCAGCGCGGCGGCCCCGAACAGGCAGCCGATCAGGGCCGCCACCAGGCCGGCCAGCAGCAGCGCCAGCTCGAACGGCACGCCGGCGCGCGTGGCGTGGATGCTGGTGTAGGCGCCGATTGCCATCACCGCGGCAAAGCCGAAGTGCAGCTGCCCGGCCAGGCCCATCAGCAGCGTCAGCGCCAGCGTGGCGGCGCTGAAGACCAGCCAGGGCAGCATGTAGCTCGACAGGTAGAGCTCGGACATGTAGAAGGGCGCGGCCAGCGCCAGCGCCAGCAGGATGCCGGCCTGCCAGCGATCGGCCGGGATCGGCCACAGCTGGCGCGTCTGCGCGTAGCGTGTGTGATAAATGCCGGACAGCCGATAAAACATCGCTTCAGTTCTCCATCGCGCGTTGCGTCACCCGCCGGTCATCCAGCGATCCTGATCCGATGGCCGCGGAGCAGGCCATGCGCGGGCACCCGTGGCCGGGGTCTCCCTGGACACTGGGTGCGTCCCCCTTCAAGGGGAAAGGAGCGCAGCGACATAGGGGGTGCGTCATATTCTTTCGATGTCTTCGCGGCCGAACATGCCGTAGGGCCGGATCAGGATGGTCAGCAGGATCACCAGCGAGGTCACGACGTCACGCGTGCTGCCGCCCACCTTGGAGTCGACGTAGCCGGGGATCACGCTGCCGAGGATGCCGACGATCAGGCCGCCCAGCAGGGCGCCGACGATGCTGTCGATGCCGCCCAGGATGACCACCGCCACGGCCGGGAACAGCAGCGCCGTGAGCGACCAGTCCACGCCCTGCACCGCCCCCCACATGGTGCCGCCGGCGACCGCGCACAGGCCGGCCAGGCCCCAGGAGATGGCGACTGCGTGCTCGACCGAGATGCCGACCGACCAGCTCGAGACGTGGTCGTCCGACACCGCGCGCAGCTTGGTGCCCAGGCGCGTGCGGAAGAACAGCAGGGCCAGCACGATCAGCAGCAGCGCCACCACGCCGCCGACGACGTAGGTGCGGTTGGTGAGGACGTCGCCCATGATCAGCGGCGCCATGCCGATGCCGATGTCCAGGTGCTTGGGCTCGGTGCCCAGGAAGCCCGGGCCGAGGCCGCGCAGGAACACGTCCAGCCCCAGCGTCAGCATCACGATCATGATGATCGGCTGGCCGACCATGGTGCGCAGCAGCAGGCGCTCGGTAAGCCAGCCGAAGGCGAACATCACGAGCAGCGCCAGCGCGATCGCGGCGTAGATCGGCAGGCCCCATGAGCCCAGCAGCCAGACCACGTAGCCGGCGATCATGACCATGGCGCCGGCGGCGAAGTTGAGCACGCCGGAGGACTTGTAGATCAGCACCACGCCCAGCGCCACCAGGCTGTACATCAGCCCGGTGAGCGCCCCGTTGACCAGCAGTTCCAGGAAATAGCTCATGCGGCAGCCCTCGCGGTCCCGCCCACGTCGCGGATGGCGAGTTCGCGCCGCAGCACGCCCGACTCGCCGGTTTCGTAGGTGATCTGCGCCACCGACTCGACCGAGGCCTGGCCGGCGTAGATGGCGTCGATGATGTCCTTGTAGTTCTGGTCGATGACGCCGCGGCGCAGCTTGCGCGTGCGCGTGACCTCGCCGTCGTCGGGGTCGAACTCCTTGTGCAGGTTGACGAAGCGGTGGATGCGCGTGGCCTCGGGCA
>CAYRHV010000520.1:0-1906 GCA_964424045.1 uncultured Ottowia sp.
GGCAGTTGTGGCAGGACAGGCTCATGTAGACCTCGAAGTCGAGGTCGGTGTCGAGCGCCTTGATCTGCTCCAGCACCTCGGGCTCGACCTTGGGCGGGTGACCGCCGGTCCACAGCAGGGCCAGGATCAGCGAGGTGAATTCATGTCCCATCGGGATCGCGGCTAAGCGCAGCTGCGTGCCGCTGCTCGGGCGCGCCAGCGTGAAGGAGGGCACGCGCCGGTCCTGGCCATCGGTGCGCAGGGTGATCCGATCCGGGCGCAGGGTCGCGATTTCCTGCAGCAGTTCGCGCAGTTCGGTCGACTTGGCGTCGTCGCCCAGGGTTGCCACCATCTCGAACGGCTCTTGCACGCGCTCGAGGTAGGCGGCCAGTTGTTGCTTGATGTCGTCGTCCAGCATGGTGATGACTCCTTGTCCGGCTGATTGGGTCAATAAAAAGCCGAACGGCAGGGTACGCAAGGCCCTTCGCCGTTCGGCGGTGCTTCAAATGACGCATGACCGCGCCGCTCGCGGCTGCATGACAGATGACGGTTCAACCGATTCGCCATCGCCGCGCCGTCAGGCGTCGCGGGTCATTTGTCATTCGTCATGGCGCCAGCGCCTCAGATCTTGCCGACCAGGTCGATGGAAGGCTTCAGCGTCTTCTCGCCTTCCTTCCACTTGGCGGGGCAGACCTCGTCCGGGTGCTCGGCGGTGTATTTGGCAGCCTTGAGCTTGCGCACCGTTTCGGTCACGTCGCGCGCGATCTCGTTGGAGTGCACTTCCATGGTCTTGATGGTGCCGCTCGGATCGATCACGAAGGTGCCGCGCAGGGCCAGGCCCTCTTCGGGGATGTGCACGCCGAAGTTGTTGGTGAGCTGGTGCGTGGGGTCGCCGACCAGGTAGAACTTGGCCTTGCCGACGGCGTCGCTGGTTTCGTGCCACACCTTGTGCGAGAAGTGCGTGTCGGTGGTGACGATGTAGACCTCGGCGCCCAGCTTCTGGAACTCGGGGTAGTGGTCCGCGGCGTCCTCGATCTCGGTCGGGCAGTTGAAGGTGAAGGCTGCCGGCATGAAGATCACGACCGACCACTGCTTGCCGTTGGACAGGTTCTGGTCCGTCACTTCCTCGAACTTGCCGTTGTGGAAGGCCTGGGCCTTGAAGGGTTGGACCTTGGTGTTGATCAGGGACATGCGTGTTCTCCTTGGGTTGATGAAAGAAATTCTTGAGATGGGTTGATTATAGATATTAACTATCAAAAAAGCTAATTCATTTTTTCTAAACTATATTTAGTATTTTTCTATCGGTGCTGTTCATTCCCGGACTGAAGCGTTTTTCACGGGCCGCTGTCCCGCTGGGGCAGGCGGCCGGCGCGGTGCAGGGCGCCGGGCATCCCGGCCCCTATGGTAGTGCCGGTGCAAAGCTGGCGAGTGCCCAGGGCAGGCTGAGCGCGCCCAGGGCGGTCGACAGCGTCACCAGGCCGGCCACGTAGGCGCCGTTGAAGCCCATGCGCGCCGCCAGCACGTAGCAGCTCGACGAGGTCGGCAGGGCCGAGAAGATCACCAGCGCCGTGCTCTCGACGGGCCCCAGGCCCAGCCCGCGCGCCAGCAGCCAGGCCACCAGCGGCAGCAGCAGGTGGCGGATGGCCAGCACGCCGCTCGCCAGTGCCGGCTGGCTGGCCACGCTGCGCAGCTGCATGCCGGCGCCGGCGGCCATCAGGCCGAGCACGATCGAGGTCGTGCCGACGCGCTGCAGCGTGCTGGCCAGCATGCCGGGCAGCACCAGGCCGAGCGCGTTGGCAAGCAGGCCCAGCACGGTGGCGATGATGAGCGGGTTGCGTGCCAGCTCGGCCAGGAAGGCGCGCTCGCCGCGCCGCGCCATCGGCCACACGGCGCCGACGTTGGCCAGCGGCACGCAGACGCCGATCAG
>CAYRHV010000521.1:0-1901 GCA_964424045.1 uncultured Ottowia sp.
GACAAGCGCTTTTACGAGCATGCGGGCATCGACTGGCGCGCCGTCTCCGCCGCCGCCTGGGGCAATCTGTGGCACACGCGCACGCGCGGCGCCTCCACCCTCACCATGCAGCTGGCCGGCCTGCTGGACGATGACCTGCGCCTGGGCACGGGCGGGCGCAGCCTGCGCCAGAAGCTTGGCCAGGCCGTGCTGGCCACGCGCCTGGAAGCCAGCTGGCGCAAGGACCAGATCCTCGAGGCCTACCTCAACCTGGTGCCGTTTCGCGGCGAGCTGGTGGGCATCGACGCCCTCGCCCGCACCCTGTTCGGCAAGGCGCCGCACGGCCTGAACGACGCCGAGGCGGCGATCGCCGCCGCCCTGGTGCGCGCGCCCAACGCCAGCCCGGCGCGCGTGGCGCAGCGCGCCTGCGGCGTGCTGCGACGGATGCGCGCGGGCGCCGACTGCGTCGCGCTCGACATGCAGGCCGAGGTGCTGCTGGCGCGCCGCGCCTGGCCGGCCAGCGCCGGCATCGCGCCGCACGCCGCGCGGCGCCTGCTGCGCGCCCTGCCCCCCGGCGCACCGCCGCCGGCCGAGCTGCACAGCACGCTGGACGCGCGCTTGCAGCGCCTGGCCACGGATACGCTGCAGCAGCAGCTGCGCGAGCTGCGCGGCCGTCACGTCGAGGACGGCGCGGTGCTGGTGCTGGACAACGCCAGCGGCGAGGTGCTGGCCTGGGTCGGCTCCTCGGGCGCGCTCAGCCAGGCGGCCGAGGTCGACGGCGTGACCGCGCCGCGCCAGCCCGGCAGCACGCTCAAGCCCCTGCTTTACGCGCAGGCGATTGCCGAGCGCCGCCTCACCGCGGCTTCGCTGCTGCACGACTCGCCGGCCCAGCTGCACACCGCCAGCGGCCTCTACATCCCGCGCAACTACGACCTCGGCTTCAAGGGCTGGGTGTCGGCGCGCGCGGCGCTGGCGTCATCGCTCAACGTACCGGCGGTGCGCGTGGGGGTCATGGTGTCGCCGCGCGCCTTCCACCGCCAGCTCGGCCGGCTCGGCATCGAGCTGCCCGAAAGCGGCGACTACTACGGCTACAGCCTGGCGCTGGGCAGCGCCGAGGTGACGCTGCTGCAGCTGGCCAACGCCTACCGCGCGCTGGCCAACGGCGGGCGCTGGTGCCCGGTGCGGCTGCAGCCGGCGGTGGCCGCTGCGCCCGTCGACTGCCGGCAGGCGCTGGAGCCCGGCGCCGCCTTCATCGTCGGCGACATCCTGGCCGACCGCAACGCGCGCGCCCTCACCTTTGGCACCGACTCGATCCTGGCCACGCGCTCCTGGGCCGCGGTCAAGACCGGCACCAGCAAGGACATGCGCGACAACTGGGTGGTCGGCTACAGCGACCGCTACACGGTCGGCGTCTGGGTCGGCAACGCCAGCGGCGCCGCGATGTGGGACGTCAGCGGCACCAGCGGCGCGGCGCCGGTGTGGGCCACCCTGATGGGAGCGCTGCACGCCGGCGCGCCCGCGCGCCCGCCGGCGCCACCACCCGGCCTGCAGCGCGTCGCGGTGCAGTTCGATGGTGGCCTGGAGGCCGCGCGCCAGGAATGGTTCCTGCCCGGCACCGAGCAGACCCGCTTCGCCGTCGCGCCCGAGCCGACGCGCGGCCAGCCTGCCCAGGCCGGCACCGGCGTGCCGCCCCGCATCACGACCCCACAGGACGGCACCATCCTGGCACTGGACCCCGACATCCCGGCGCCGTATCAGCGCCTCGCGCTGGCGGCCGAGCCCGGCGCCGCGGCCGCCAGCGCCCTGCACTGGTGGATCGGCACGCACGAGATCGGCCGCGGCCCGCGCGCCCGCTGGCTGCCCTGGCCCGGGCGCCACGTGGTGCAGTTGCGCGACGCAGCCGGCACGGTGCTCGACCAGCG
>CAYRHV010000522.1:0-1899 GCA_964424045.1 uncultured Ottowia sp.
AGCCTGGCCCGAAGAGCTGCTCCAGGGCGCGAAACGGCAGCAGGGCCGAGCCGTGTCGATTCGGGATGTCGCTGGCCGCCGCGAAGGCCTCGAGTTCGGGCCAGTCGCAGTGGCCCTGGCCATCGCGCAGCAGGGCTTCGAACTGGCGGTGCACGCGTTGCAGCTGTGCTCGATCCAGGCCTGCCGCGTGGCTGGCCAGGATCGCGGTGGCCGCCTGCGCCAATGAGCAGGCCCGCACGCGGTAGCCGATCTCGCGCACCCGGCCGTCCTCGATCAGGGCGTCCAGCTCGAGGCGACTGCCGCATTCGGGGCTGGACACCGCGACCGTCTGCGCCGGCGGGACGGGCAGTCGCCGGTCGCGTTGCACGGCCGGGGTGTAGCGCTTCAACGTTGCGTAGAGCGCTTCGATGTCATCGACGGGACGCATGGCGGCCACCTGTTTGGAACAGTTCATCTTAGTCATCCGTGACGCTGCGTGCCACGCGCTGGTCAAACAGGTCCAACCTGGACCAGGCGACTGCGCGAAGTGTCATGGCATGATGCGAAGTTGCGCCGGGCGCCTGGACTCCAGGCTGGTGCCCCGGACGCTTTCCCCGTCCCGTTTTCTTCATTTCCAGTCGCCATGAGCCTGCAATGCGGCATCGTGGGTCTGCCCAATGTGGGCAAGTCCACCCTGTTCAACGCCCTCACCAAGGCCGGCATCGCCGCCGAGAACTACCCCTTCTGCACCATCGAGCCCAACACCGGCGTGGTCGAGGTGCCCGATCCACGCCTGGCCGAGCTGGCGGCCATCGTCAAGCCCGAGCGCGTGCTGCCGGCCATCGTCGAGTTCGTCGACATCGCCGGCCTGGTGGCCGGCGCCAGCAAGGGCGAGGGCCTGGGCAACCAGTTCCTGGCGCACATCCGCGAGACCGACGCCATCGTCAACGTGGTGCGCTGCTTCGAGGACGAGAACGTCGTGCATGTGGCCGGCAGGGTGGATCCGGTGGCCGACATCGAGGTGATCCAGACCGAGCTCTGCCTGGCCGACCTGGCGACGGTCGAGAAGGCGGTGCAGCGCTACACCAAGGCCACGCGCAGCGGCGCCGACAAGGAAGCCGTGGCCATGCTCAAGCTGCTGGGCTCGGTGCAGGCGGCGCTCGACGAGGCGCGGCCGGTGCGCACGCTGCAGCTGACGGCGGAGGAGCAGGCGCTGCTCAAGCCCCTGTGCCTGATCACCGCCAAGCCGGCCATGTTCGTCGGCAACGTCGCCGAGGACGGCTTCGAGGACAACCCGCTGCTCGCGCGCCTGCAGGACTACGCTGCCAGCCAGGACGCGCCCGTGGTCGCCATCTGCGCCAAGCTCGAGGCCGACATGGCCGACATGAGCGACGAGGACAAGGCCCTGTTCCTGGAGGAGATGGGCCAGAGCGAGCCGGGGCTGAACCGGCTGATTCGCGCCGCCTACAAGCTGCTCGGCCTGCAGACCTACTTCACCGCCGGCGTCAAGGAAGTGCGCGCCTGGACCATCCGCGCCGGCGACACCGCGCCCCGGGCGGCCGGCGTGATCCACGGCGACTTCGAGCGCGGCTTCATCCGCGCCCAGACCATCGCCTTCGACGACTTCATCCAGTACCAGGGCGAGCAGGGCGCGAAGGAAGCCGGCAAGATGCGCGCCGAAGGCAAGGACTACGTGGTGCGTGATGGCGACGTGCTGAACTTCCTGTTCAACGTCTGAGCCTCTAGCGCTGGCATGAACGATGCGGCGCGCACCCTGGTCGAGGCGCTGCGCGCCAGCCTGCCGGGCGCCGACCCGGCCTGCGTCGAAACCCACGCCTCCTGGGTGCTGCTGGCGGGCGACGCGGCCTGGAAGATCAAGAAGCCGCTGAAGCTGGACTTCCTGGACTTCAGCACGCTGGC
>CAYRHV010000523.1:0-1892 GCA_964424045.1 uncultured Ottowia sp.
CCGGGCGAGGTGCGCATCCGCCACCGCGCCATCGGCCTGAACTTCATCGACGTCTACCAGCGCAACGGCCTGTATCCCCTGCCCACGCCGCTGACCCTGGGCATGGAGGGCGCGGGCGTGATCGAGGCCGTGGGCGCGGGCGTGACGCACCTGAAGGCCGGCGACCGCGCCGCCTACACCAGCCAGCCGCCCGGCAGCTACAGCGAGGCGCGGGTCATGCCGGCGACCGCGGTCTGCCGGCTGCCCGACGGCATCGACTTCGAGACCGGCGCCGCCATGATGCTCAAGGGCCTGACGGTGCAATACCTGCTGCGCCGCACCCTGCCGGCCGAGGGCCTGCAGCCGGGTGACCAGATCCTTTGGCACGCGGCCGCCGGCGGCGTCGGCCTGATCGCCTGCCAGTGGGCGCGGGCGCTCGGCTATCGGCTGATTGCCACCGCCGGCAGTGACGAGAAGTGCGCGCTGGCGCTGGCCAATGGCGCCGACGTCGCCATCAACTACCGCCGGGAAGACTTCGTTCAGCGCGTGCACGAGCTCACTGGCGGCCAGGGCGTGAAGGCGGTCTACGACTCGGTCGGCAAGGACACCTGGGAGGGTTCGCTCCAGTGCCTGCGCCCCTTCGGCCTGA
Source organism: uncultured Ottowia sp. (assembly GCA_964424045.1). Lineage (GTDB taxonomy): Bacteria > Pseudomonadota > Gammaproteobacteria > Burkholderiales > Burkholderiaceae_C > Ottowia. Next base: position 629 of record CAYRHV010000523.1, read on the forward strand.
TGGCCAGCTTCGGCAACGCCAGCGGCGCCGTGCCGCCGTTCACGCTGGCGGCCCTCGCGGGCAAGGGCCTGTACGTCACGCGTCCGTCCATCTACACCCACATCGCCACGCGCGAGCGCTGCCAGCAGATGGCCGACGACCTGTTCGGCATGGTCACCAGCGGCCAGGTGAAAATCCACGTCGACCAGCGCTTCCCCCTGGCCGAGGTGCAGGCCGCGCACCGCGCGCTGGAGGCGCGGCAGACGACCGGGTCGACGGTGTTGACCCTGTGATGCGCGTCCGGCTCGAAATCCCGGCGGGCCGCGCTGCGGTGCCCGCGCGCTTCCGCTGACATGGAGACGACCACGTCCGGCCACTTCGAGCGCGAGCACCGGCACCTGGAAGCACAGCTGCACGCGCACCTGCTTGAAGTCGTCGCCGGCGACTTCGCGCGCGCGCGCCAGCTGCTGGCGCCCTGGCGCGCGGCGCTGGCACGCCACATCGAGGTCGAAGAGACGCGGCTGCTGCCGCACGTGCCGCCGAACGCGCGCTGGCAGGCCCGGGTCTATCGGCTCGAGCACGAGCGCATCGCGCTGCTGGCCGACGAATACGCGGCGCGCGTGGCAGCGATGGCGCGGCAGGCCTTCCCGGACGAGCGGACGCAGCGCGAGGCCGCGCTGAAGCTGCTGGACGCCGCGCACGCGCTGCGCCACCTGCTGGAGCACCACCACCAGCGCGAGGAGATGGCGCTGGCGCAGGAGCTGCCGGATGCATTGCAGCAGGCGGCCTGGGACGCCGGGGACGCGGCACCGCCTCCGGCCGAATGACCCGACTGGCGTTCCAGTCGGCCGGCTGCCCTACCATCGGCAACAGGTCACCGACCACCAGGAGCATCCATGAGCAAGCCCGGCTATCACCGCAAGCAGATCGACGCGCACCGCCTGCATCCCGAGACGCAGATGATGTCCTACGGCTACGACCCCTTCCTGGCCGAGGGCTCGGTCAAGCCGCCGGTGTTCCTGACCTCGACCTTCGCCTTTCGCACGGCCGAGGAGGGCGCGCGCTTCTTCGATCTGGTCTCGGGCCGCGAGCCGCTGGCCGAGGGCGAGTCGGCGGGCCTGGTCTACAGCCGCTTCAACAACCCCAACCTGGAGATCGCCGAGGACCGCCTGGCCCTGCTCGACGGCTCCGAGGCGGCGCTGGTGACCTCCAGCGGCATGTCGGCCATCAGCGCCGTGCTGCTGACCTTCCTGCGCCCGGGCGACCAGGTGGTGCAGTCGGCGCC
>CAYRHV010000524.1:0-1890 GCA_964424045.1 uncultured Ottowia sp.
TGCCACGTCCTGAACGGCCTGCAGGCGTGTGGTGTCCCCAGTAAACACCATGCGCACTAGAAAACCCTCGGGTTTGCCTTCAAACAGTTCGGATTCTTCGGGCGTGCTGTCCAACCAGAAATGGGGCAGCAGGTGGCTTTCCAGCAGCCGGACCAGGCTCCAGGCCTCCCCGGTTTCGTTCTCCAGCCAGGTGCAGGCCTGTTCGGCGGTTGCCAGTTTCGGCAGATACATGATGCACTCCCTTGGTGCAGCCCTGTCAGGGTGCCCCAGCAGGCCGGCAGGGTTTCCGGCTTTTCGGCCCGTCGGCCTAGCTGGGGCAAAACATCAACCCACTGCGCGCAGCTTGCCCGGTTCGGCCTGGGCGTCAAACTGCACGCCGGCCTGCTCCAGAATCCAGCGCTCCAGGCGCTCGTGGTGCACGCGCAGCAGGTCGAGCGGGCGCACGGTGTAATGCTTCTCCGCTGTGGCGCTGGGCTTGTGGCCCATGATTTGCGCCACCACGCCGGCCGGCAGTTCCAACCACTCGGACAGGCTCTTGAAGCTGCGGCGCAGGCCGTGCAGCGTCAGGCCGGGCACGCCAGCTACGGCGCAGGCCTTGGCGTGCTGGTGGTGCGGCCAGCTCATGGGCTGGGTGCTCTCCAGGCCAGCGAAGACGAACGGACCACGGCGGGGCAGGCCGGCTAGCAGGTGATGCACGTAGGGGCAAAGTGGTATCAGGCGCTCGCCCTCTACCTTGTCCCGGATGGTCAGGCCGCGCCATTTCGTGTTCACGTCGTCCCAGCGCAGGGCCCGCACTTCGCCGGGCCGCGCGCCGGTCAACAGCAGCGCTTGCAGGTAGGCCGATATGACGGGGTTGCCGATGGCCACCACGGCGGCGAACCAACCGGGCAACTGCTCGCGCAGCAGCGCATCGGCTTTCGCCTGGGGCTTGCCCAGCGCTTCGCGCGCACGGCGGCTCATGGTCGGGTTGCCGGCAATGACGGTCTTGTAGTCGGGATGCTCGCTGCACCAGTTGATGAAGGCACGCAGCAGGCGCAGCGCCAAGCGTGCTTGCGTCGGGCGGGCTTGTCCCTCGACGGCGGCCCAGCGCTCGATGGTGGGCGTGTCCAGGTCAGTCAGGCGCAGCGCCAGCAGCGAGTGCAGCGGGCCGGCAGCGGTGGTGCCCTTGCCTCTGGTGCCACGGCGGGCTGGCTCGCCACCAGCGCGCACCATCTTTTCGTGGTCCCTGCGGTGCGCTTCGCCCCAGTGCGGGCGGCGCTCGGTCACGTAGCGGCCCCACGCCTCGCCCACGGTCAGGGCCTCAGCTGCTGCCTGAGCGGATGCAGCCTCACGCTCAGCCTGCTGCTGGCGGGCCAGCTCGCGCGGGTCGGTGCCACTGTCCACCAACACAGCCAGGCGGCGCGCTTCGGCCCGGGCCTGCTCAATCGTCCAGGTGCGCACGTCGCCGATGGTGCGCCGGATGGTCTGGCGGTCCAGCTTGGTTTCGAACACGAACGCCTTGGCGCCGGCCTTGGTGACGCGCACACGCAGGGCTGGCACTTCGGAATCACGCATGAAGGCCTGCGCCTTGCCGGGCGGGCAGGCCAGGCGCTCAATGGCGCCAGCGGTCAGGTTGACGCGCTCCGACAGGTCGATTTGTGTTGTATTTTTGCTGCGTGCCATGCCAAATGCTTCAAGGGGATGGAAGTCCCTTGGTTCTCATGTAGCCACAGTGTAGCCACTTTTCCGATATTTTACCGAATTGCAATCAACACTGTTACGTAGGATTGCGACGTAACACGTTGATTTTCATGGTGTATACCCACACCAATCAACGGGGGCAAATTCGGGTAATCGGGGACTCATAATCCCTTGGTCGCTGGTTCGAATCCAGCACGCCCTACCAGGATT
>CAYRHV010000525.1:0-1877 GCA_964424045.1 uncultured Ottowia sp.
CCAGCACGATGGTGCCGATGCCGATGCTGCGCCCGCCCAGGCCGAAGCCGCCCCCACCGCCGCTGCGACGGTCTTCCACGTTGCTCGACTTGCGTTGTCCTTCCCAGCGCACGGCCTGCCCCCTTGTTGGTCCGATTCGCTCCGAGCCCCGACTCCCGCCGTCCGGCGCCAGCGCCGCTGGCCCGTGGAAATCTGGGTTAAATTGGCGTGATGGTAACGCCCGCATTGCCACGCCAGACCGCTGCCGACACCGTGCAGCGTGACCGAGTTCTCGTCACCGGCTTCGATCCCTTCGGCGGTGACGCCGTGAATCCGAGCTGGCTGGCGGCCCAGCGCCTGCACCGGCGCCGCATTTGCGGCCACCCGGTGGTGGCGGCGCAACTGCCGACCGAGTTCGACGCGGCCCTGCCACGCCTCTACGCCCTGCTGGCGCAGTACCGGCCGCGGCTGGTGATCTGCCTGGGCCTGGCGGCCAATCGCCAGGCGCTGTCGATCGAACGCGTGGCGATCAACGTGCAGGACGCGCGCATTGCCGACAACGCGGGCGCGCAGCCGGTCGACGAGCCGGTGCTGCCGGATGCGCCGGTGGCCTACTTCAGCACGCTGCCGATCAAGGCCATGCTGACGCAGATCCAGGCCGCCGGCGTCCCGGTCGAGGTCTCGCAGAGCGCCGGCACCTTCGTCTGCAACCAGGTCTTCTATGGCCTCATGCACCGGCTGACGACAGCGCGCGGCTTTCGGCGCACGCGCGGCGGCTTCGTCCACCTACCGCCCCTGGCCGATCAGGCGGCACACGGCCTGCCGCTGGAGCAGATGGTCGAGGGCCTGCGCGTGGGCATCCGCACGGCGCTGGCGACGCGGCAGGACCTGCGGCGCGCGGCGGGAGCGGAGGCCTGATGGTGGCGGCCGTGGCGCTCGATGCGCAGGCGACGGCGGCCGGCCTGCCCTGGACGGCGCTGGCCGACGAGATCGAGGCCCTGCTGCGCGACGCCAGCGTGCGCGTGCCCGAGCGCATCGTGCTGCCGACGGCGCGAGATGCGGTGCTGTTCGTGATGCCGGCCTGCGACGCGCGGGTGGCGATCACCAAGCTGATCACCCTCACGCCGGACAACGTCGGGACGACGACGCCGACGATCCAGGGCGACGTGGTGGTGTTCGACGTCGCCAGCGGTCGCCGCCGCCTGATCCTGGACGGCCCGACGGTGACCGCGCGCCGCACGGCGGCGGTGTCGGCACTGGCCGCACGCCGGCTGGCGCCGAACCCGGCCGGACCCATGCTGGTGCTCGGGGCCGGCGTGCAGGGGCGGGCGCACGTCGAGGCGTTTGCAGACGTGCTGGGGGTGCGGGAATTCCGGATTGCCTCGCGCCGCCGCGCCAGTGCCGAGGCGCTGGCCGGCCAGGCGCGCGCACTGGGCGTCGCCGCCGAGGTGGTCGACGACGCCGACGCCGCGCTGGCCGACTGCCCGCTGGTGGCGACCTGCACCTCGGCGCGCGCGGTGGTCCTGCGCGGCGCGCTGCGTGCCGACGCCTTTGTCGCGGCGGTTGGCGCCTTCACGCCGCAGATGGTCGAGCTCGACGCCAGCGTGTGCCGCCACGTGGCCCGGCACGGCAGCATCGTGCTGGACACGCCGGACGCCGAGCACGAGGCGGGCGACCTGCTGCAGGCCGGCCTGCAGGTGCGGGGCCTGCCGACCCTGGCGCACGCGGTGCGGGGCGAACTGCCGACGCGCCCCGGCCCGGTGCTGTTCAAGAACTGTGGCTGGGCCGGCTGGGACCTGGCGGCGGCGCGGCTGGCGCTGCGCACCGGCGGCGCGCCCTGAGGCGTCGCGTCAGGCCTTGGGCAGGGTCACGCCGACCTGGCCCTGGTACTTGCCGCC
>CAYRHV010000526.1:0-1875 GCA_964424045.1 uncultured Ottowia sp.
AGCGAGCTGATCGTGATGGCGGTCAACGCCCTGCTCAACGACGGCGACGAGCTGCTGCTGCCGGCGCCCGACTACCCGCTGTGGACGGCGGCCACCAGCCTCTCGGGCGGCCGGCCCGTGCACTACCGGTGCGACGAGGACAACGGCTGGATGCCCGACCTGGCCGACATGCGCGCCAAGATCACGCCGCGCACGCGCGGCATCGTGGTCATCAACCCGAACAACCCGACCGGCGCCCTCTACAGCGACGAGCTGCTGCGCGGCATCGTGCGGCTGGCGCGCGAGCACGACCTGGTGCTGCTGGTGGACGAGGTCTACGACAAGGTGCTCTACGACGGCGCCACGCACACGGCCATGGCCTCGCTGTCGACCGACGTGCTGACGCTGACCTTCAACTCGCTGTCCAAGGCCTACCGGGCCTGCGGCTACCGGGCCGGCTGGATGGTGGTGTCGGGCGACAAGGAGCCGGCGCGCGACTACATCGAAGGCTTGAACATGCTGGCCAACCTCAAGCTGGGCTCGAACGTGCCCGGCCAGTGGGCGATCCAGACCGCGCTGGGCGGCTACCAGAGCATCAACGACCTGATCGGCGAGCGCGGCCGCCTGCGCCTGCAGCGCGACCTGGCCTACGAGCTGATCACGGCCATCCCGGGCGTGACCTGCGTCAAGCCGCAGGCGGCGCTCTACATGTTCCCGCGCCTGGACCCGGAGATGTACCCGATCGAGGACGACCGCCAGTTCTTCATGGAAGTGCTGCGCGCCACGCGCGTGATGCTGGTGCAGGGCTCGGGTTTCAATTACCCGGACAACCAGCATTTCCGCATCGTGTTCCTGCCGCACAAGAGCGACCTGCGTGAGGCCATCTCGCGGCTGGCGAAATTCCTGGAGCAGTACCGACAGCGTCGTGGCCGATCCGGCCGGGTGCTCGACATCGCGGCCAGGACGGAAGCAGCCCGGGCGTGACGGACGGCATTTGCAGGCATTTCGGATTCAGAGAAGAACAGACATGAACCCCATCCAGGTCGGCCTTCTGGGCATCGGCACCGTTGGCAGCGGCACTTATGGCGTGCTGGTGCGCAACCAGGAGGAGATTCGCCGGCGTGCCGGGCGCGGCATCGAGATCGCCATGGTGGCCGACCTGGACACCGAGCGGGCGCGGCAGCTGGTGGGCCCGGACGTGCGGGTGGTGGCCGACGCGCGCGCGGTGATTGCCGATCCGGCGATCGAAATCGTGGTCGAGCTGATCGGCGGCACCGGCATCGCGCGCACGCTGATGATGGAGGCGATCGCCGCCGGCAAGCACGTGGTGACGGCCAACAAGGCGTTGCTGGCGGTGCACGGCACGGAGATCTTCGAGGCGGCGCAGCAGCGCGGCGTGATCGTTGCCTTCGAGGCTGCGGTGGCCGGCGGCATCCCGATCATCAAGGCGCTGCGCGAAGGCCTGACGGCCAACCGCATCCAGTGGGTGGCCGGCATCATCAACGGCACCACCAACTTCATCCTGTCGGAGATGCGCGACAAGGGCCTGGATTTCGACGTTGCGCTCGCGGACGCCCAGCGCCTGGGCTACGCCGAGGCCGACCCCACCTTCGACATCGAGGGCGTGGACGCGGCGCACAAGGCGACCCTCATGAGCGCCATCGCCTTCGGCATCCCGGTGCAGTTCGACAAGGCGCACGTGGAAGGCATCACGCAGCTGGCGGCCACCGACATCTGCTACGCCGAGCAGCTGGGCTACCGCATCAAGCTGCTGGGCTTCACGCGCCGGCGCGAGGGCCTGGGCGTGGAGCTGCGCGTGCACCCGACCCTGGTGCCGGCGCGCCGCCTGCTGGCCAATGTCGAGGGCGCGATGAACGCGGTGGTCGTCAACGGCGA
>CAYRHV010000527.1:0-1873 GCA_964424045.1 uncultured Ottowia sp.
AGGCCCGCGATCGCCCTGCCTGCGACCCGCCTTTGGGCTCCTGTGCTACGTTGCAGCACATCCCGTCCGGAGCCCGAACCATGACCGACACCACCCCCGCCCAGCTGCTGGAAGATCAGCACCGCCGCATCGACCGCGGCATCAAGGGCATCTTCGACGGCAGTGGCGGCCTGGCCGAGCTGGCGGAGGCGCTGCAGCTGCTGCGCCTGCACATCTATCTGGAGGAGGCGGTGCTGTTCCCGCCGCTGGAGGGCGAGGGCCTGACGATGCCGGTGTTCGTGATGCAGCGCGAGCACGGCCTGATGTGGCCGCTGATCCAGCAACTGGAAGCGGCCTGCGCGAACGGAGCCGAGCTCGAGTCGCTGCAGGCCGACTGCCGCGAGCTCTTCACCCAGTTGCAGATGCACAACCCGAAGGAAGAACGGATCCTCTACACCGCGGCCGACCAGCTGGCTGAGGGCCAGGCCGACGGCGCCCTGCTGCAGGGACTGCAGGCCGGCCAGCTGCCGGACGGCTGGGCCTGCGCCCGCGCACCAAAGTAAGCAGCCAGCGTCAGTCGCGCGCCAGCAGCCGCTCCACGCCCAGGCCCAGGCCGAGCAGGTGCCGGTCCTCACCACCCGGCGCAGCCAGCATCAGGCCCACCGGTGCCGCGCCCGGCTCGTGGCAGGGCAGCGACAGCGCGCAGCCATCGAGGAAGTTGATCAGCGCCGGGTTGCGCAGGATCCGGCCGTTGGCGGCAAAGAAGGCCTGGTCACTGGCCTCGAGCTCGTCGATGCATGGTGCCAGCACCGGCACAGTGGGCAGGACCAGGGCGTCGAAGCCGGCGACGCGCGCCTCGACCTGCTCGATCCAGCGCCGGCGCGCCGCCAGCAGGTCGACGTAGTCGGCCGCCCCCATCTGCTCGCCGGCGCGCATGCGGCTGACCACGCGCGCGTCGTATTCGGCGGCACGCGTGGTCAGCAGCTCGCGATGCCAGGCCCAGGACTCGGCGGCGGCCAGCGAGCCGCGCGCGTGCAGGGCCGCAAACTCGGCAAATTCGGGCAGCGCCAGCCGCGTCAGGCGCGCGCCGGCGGCCGAAAGCCGGGACAGGGCACGCTCGAAGGCGGCGGCCACGGCGGCGTCGAGGCCGTCCAGCACCACGGTTTCGGGCACGCCGAGCCGGGCGCCGGCAACCGGCTGCTCGGGCGGCAGCCGCGGCGGCACGCCGGCCAGCACGGCGTCGGTGAGGGCGCAGCAGCGCAGGCTGGCGGCCAGCGGCCCGATGGAATCGAGTGAAGTCGACAGCGGCAGCGCGCCGGCGGTGGGTACGCGCCGCTGCGTCGGCTTGAAGCCGGCCAGGCCGCACAGCGCGGCGGGGATGCGCACCGAACCGCCGGTGTCGGAGCCGATGGCGACCGCGGCCATGCCGTCCGTGACCGAGACCGCCGCGCCGCTGCTGGAGCCGCCGGGAATGCGCGCGCTGGCGCGGTCCCATGGGTTCTTCGGCGTGCCGTAGTGCGGGTTCAGGCCGACCCCGGAGAAGGCGAACTCGCTCATGTTGGTGCGCCCGACGATGACGGCGCCAGCGGCGAGCAGGCGGTCGATGACGGGCGCGTTGGCAACTGCCGGCGGCGCGCCCCGCAGCACGGCCGAGCCGGCAGTCGTGACCTCGCCGGCGACGTCGAACAGGTCCTTGACCGAGACCGGGATGCCTTCCAGCGGCGAGCGCACCACGCCGGCGGCACGCAGCAGGTCGGAGGCGCGCGCGGCCGCCAGTGCGCGCTCGGGGCTGAGCGCGGTGAAGACGCGCGCGCCCTCGCCGGCCGGGTCGTGCGCGCGCGCCAGCGCGGCTTCGGCCAGCGCCACGGCGCTGGTGCGGCCGGCGGCCAGGTCG
>CAYRHV010000528.1:0-1870 GCA_964424045.1 uncultured Ottowia sp.
GTTGTACTGGGCGATGCCGCGCTCGGGGTAGCTGGCGTGGTCCTTGATGATGAGCCGCACCGGGTGGCCGTCGATGCCGCCCTCGGCGTTGACCAGCTTGATGTAGTCCTGCTGGCCCTGGCTGTATTCGTTGGTCAGGAAGGTGTAGACGCGCGTGAAATCGAGCAGGGTGGCGAACTGCAGCGCGTCCTTGGCCTGGGCCTGGGCGATGCCGCTGGCGGCCAGGCCGGCGCTGGCCAGCGCGGCGGCCAGCAGGGTCTTGCGGATCAGGGATCGGCGGGTCTGTTTCATGACGGTTGTCTCCTTTGCAGGGTGGCTGGGAACGGTTCGAAAGGCATTGCTGCGGGTTGCGTGGGGCCTGCTCAGCTCTGGGTGTGGCGGAACGGCCAGACCAGCAGGTACTTGCGAGCGTTGTCGTAGATCTTGGCCAGGCCCAGCGGCTCGAACAGCAGGAAGCCGATGATCATGGCGCCGTAAAGCATGAGCGGGATGTGCGCCATGAGCGAGGTCGAGACGCTGAGCCAGCCGGCCTCGACCAGGCGCGCGATCAGGTTCAGCAGCACGATCGGCGCCAGCAGCACGAAGCCGGCCCCCAGGTAGCCGCCGACCACGCTGCCCAGGCCACCGACCAGGGCCATCGCCACGAGCTGGATGGTGACGTCGAAGTTGAACTGCGAGGGCGTGACCGCCTGGTAGAAGCAGAACGCCAGGATGGCGCCGGTGACGCCGCCCAGGAAGGAACTGGTGAAGAAGGCCTGCAGCTTGTAGCGGAAGATGTTGACGCCGATCACGGCGGCTGCGAAGTCTTTGTCGCGCACTGCCACCAGGGCGCGGCCGTAGCTGGTGCGCTTGATGTTCAGGATCAGCAGCGAGACGATCACCGTCCACAGCAGCGCCAGGTAGTAGCGTGCCTGCAGGGTGTCGATCGGGATCAGCAGGAAGCTCACCTGCGGCGTCTGCAGCGTCGCCACGGCGCCGCCGGAAATGACGTTGACGTTGACGATCACCCAGTCGACCAGGAACTGCATGGCCAGCGTCGCCATCACCAGGTACAGGCCCTTGACGCGCAGTGCCGCGGCGCCGAACAGGCAGCCGATCAGCGCCGCTGCCAGCCCGGCCAGCAGCAGCGCCAGCTCGAACGGCACGCCGGCGCGCGTGGCGTGGATGCTGGTGTAGGCGCCGATTGCCATCACCGCGGCAAAGCCGAAGTGCAGCTGCCCGGCCAGGCCCATCAGCAGCGTCAGCGCCAGCGTGGCGGCGCTGAAGACCAGCCAGGGCAGCATGTAGCTCGACAGGTAGAGCTCGGACATGTAGAAGGGCGCAGCCAGCGCCAGCGCCAGCAGCAGGCCGACCTGCCAGCGATCGGCCGGCAGCGGCCAGAGCTGGCGCGTCTGCGCGTAGCGCGTGTGGTAGACCCCGGACAGTCGATAAAACATCGCTTCAGGACTCCATCGTGCGTCGCATCGCCTGCGACGTATGGAACAACGCGGTTCCGTTGGCCGCGGAGCAGGCCATTCGGGGGCGCCCGTCGCCGGGGTCCCCCTGGCCACTGGCTGCGCCCCCTCGAGGGGGGAGGCGCAACATCGCGCAGCGAGTGGAGCAGCGGGGGTGTTCCATCAGATCCTCTCGATGTCCTCGCGCCCGAACATGCCGTAGGGCCGGATCAGGATGGTCAGCAGGATGACGAGCGAGGTCACCACGTCGCGCGTGCTGCCTCCGACCAGCGAGTCGACGTAGCCCGGGATGACGCTGCCCAGGATGCCGACCACCAGCCCGGCGACGAGGGCGCCGTGGATGCTGTCCAGGCCGCCCAGGATCACCACGGCGACGGCGGGGAACAGCAGTGCGGTCAGCGACCAGTCGACGCCCT
>CAYRHV010000529.1:0-1865 GCA_964424045.1 uncultured Ottowia sp.
GTGATCCTGATTTCCGGTACTGGTTCCAACATGGCGGCCATCGTGCGCGCGGCCGCGACGCAGGACTGGGCCGGACGGCTCGGCGCGCGCGTGGCCGGGGTGATCAGCAACCGGCCCGATGCCGGCGGCCTGAAGACGGCGCAGGCCGCGGGCATTGCCACCGCGGTGGTGGACCACAAGGCCTACCCCAGCCGCGAGGCCTTCGACGCCGCGCTGCAGGCCGAGGTCGATCGCTTCGACCCTGAAGGTCGGCCTGCGCTGGTGCTGCTGGCGGGCTTCATGCGCGTCCTGACGCCGGGCTTCGTGGCGCACTACGCCGGCCGCCTGCTGAACATTCATCCCAGCCTGCTGCCGGCGTTTCCGGGCCTGGACACGCACCAGCGCGCGCTTGACGCCGGCTGCAAGCTGGCCGGCGCCACCGTGCACCAGGTGACGACCGAGCTCGACCACGGCCCGATCCTGGAGCAGGCCGCAGTGCCGGTGCTGCCGCACGACACGGCAGCGACCCTGGCCGCGCGCGTGCTGACGCAGGAGCACCTGATCTACCCGCGCGCCGTGGCGCAGTTGCTGCGCTCGCGCTGATCGCAGCGTCGGTTGAACTGCCATGCATCCCAAGGCCCTGCTTGAGAGCGCCACCGAACTGGTGCTGCGCGTGCTGCGGCTGGAGCACCCGGCCGATGCCGTGCTGTCGCGCTATTTCCGCGAACAGCGCCAGCTCGGCTCGCGCGAGCGCGCCACGCTGGCCGAGACCGCCTACGCGGTGCTGCGCCGCAAGCGGCTGTTCGAGCACCTGGCGCGCTCGGGCACGGGCGCGCGCGAGCGGCGGCTGGCGATCCTGGGCTTTGCCGCGCCGCGCGAGTTCCTGCTGCCGGCGCTGAGCGAAGGCGAGCGCGAGTGGCTGCAGGCCTGCGGCGCCGTCGCGCTGGACGAGCTGCCCGCGGCCTGCCGCCACAACCTGCCGGACTGGCTGGCGCAGGCGCTGCAGCAGCAGTTGGGGGCGGAGTTCGATGCCCTGGCGGCGTCCCTGCTGCAGCCGGCGCCGCTCGACCTGCGCGTCAACACCCTGCAGCTCAAGCGCGCGGCGGCGGCCCAGGCGCTGATGGCGCTGGGCATCGAGGCCGTGGCGACCCCGCATTCGCCCTGGGGCCTGCGCCTGGTCGGCAAGCCGGCACTGCAGAAGCTGGAGCTGTTCAAGCGCGGCGCGATCGAGGTGCAGGACGAGGGTTCGCAGCTGCTGGCGCTGCTGCTGGACGCGCGCCGCGGCGAGATGGTGGCCGACTTTTGCGCCGGCGCCGGCGGCAAGACGCTGGCGCTGGGCGCTGCCATGCGCTCGACCGGGCGCCTCTATGCCTTCGATGTTTCGGCGCACCGGCTCGATGCGCTGAAGCCGCGCCTGCGGCGCAGCGGCCTGTCCAACGTGCATCCGGTGGTGCTCGCGCACGAGCGCGACGAGCGCGTCAAGCGCCTGGCGCGCAAGCTGGACCGCGTGCTGGTGGACGCGCCGTGCACCGGCCTGGGCACGCTGCGCCGCAACCCCGACCTGAAGTGGCGCCAGTCGCCCGCCAGCGTGCAGGAACTGGTGGCCAAGCAGCACGCCATCCTGGCCAGCAGCGCCCATCTGGTGAAGCCCGGCGGGCGCCTGGTCTACGCCACCTGCAGCCTGCTGCCGGAGGAGAACGAGGCCGTGGCACAGGCACTTGCCGCCACGCATGCGGACTTCGAACCCCTGTCGGTGGCCGAGCTGCTGGCCGGGCTGGGCCTGGCCGATGCGCCCGCGCTGTGCACGCCGGACGGTCGCTACCTGCGGCTGTGGCCGCATCGGCACGACACCGACGGCTTCTTTGCCGCGGCCTGGCAGCGCCGGG
>CAYRHV010000530.1:0-1863 GCA_964424045.1 uncultured Ottowia sp.
GATTGCCGCGCTCTACCAGTCCGACCACGATGCCTGGCAATCGTGCGCCGACCATGTGGAGATCGTCGACGCGCTGGAAGCCGGCGACCTGAAACTGGCGCGCACGCGCATGCTGGAACACATCGGCAACGTTGAATCGGCGCTCAAGTCCACGGCACGCCCGAATGCGTCGAATCGCCTGCGTGCGGTGCTCCAGGTTCCGGAGACACCGTCGGCGCCGTCCGACGAGCCGCCGGATGCGGCAGAGGCACTCGAGACCGGCTCCGGGGCCTGAAACACCAGGCCTGCGCGGTCAATCCGCATCCGCCGTGATCGCCAGGCAGGCCAGATAGGCCCGCGTGGTCGCCGCATAGCCCAGTTCCAGCGCATCGGCAATGAAGGCGTGGCCGATCGAGACCTCGGCCAGGCCGGGCACGGCGCGCACGAAGGCCGGCAGGTTGTCGCGGTTCAGATCGTGGCCGGCGTTCACGCCCAGGCCGGCATCGAGCGCGGCGTGGGCTGCGGCGGCATAGCGCTGCAGCTGGGCCGCTTCATCCGGCGTGCCCCAGGCAGCGGCATAGGGCTCCGTGTAAAGCTCGACGCGATCGGCGCCGACGGCGCGCGCGGCCGCCATCTGTCCGGGCAGCGGATCCATGAACAGGCTGACGCGCACGCCCAGCCCGCGGCATTCGGCGACCAGGGGCGCCAGGCGCTCGGCGTCCTGCGGAAAGCTCCAGCCATGGTCGCTGGTGAACTGGTCCTCGCTGTCGGGCACGAAGGTGGCCTGCTGCGGCCGCACGCGACGGATGAAATCCATCAGGTTCTGCGTCGGATTGCCCTCGATGTTGAACTCGGCCTGCGGCCAGGCCCGCAACAGCTCGGCCAGTTCGAACACGTCCGGCGGCCGGATGTGGCGCTGGTCGGGGCGCGGATGCACGGTGATGCCGTGCGCGCCCGCGGCCAGGCACTGTTCGGCGGCGCGCACCACGCTGGGAATGCCCAGATGGCGCGTGTTGCGCACCAGGGCGACCTTGTTGACGTTGACGGAAAGCTGGACGGTCATGGCGGATGGTCAGGAGGCCTGCAGCCGCCGCAGCTCGAGCATGAACTGACGCGTGCGCAGCGTGCCGGGGCCACCATGGTAGGACAGCAGCTCGCGCAGCTGGCGCCGCAGCCGGGCGCGCTGCGGCACGTCGAGCCGCGTGGCGACGTCGAGCAGGTCGGAAAACGGCGTGTCCGCCGCCAGCGCCTGCGCCAGCTGCAGCCAGGCGGCACCGGGCAGGTGCAGCTCGTCATCGGCGCCGGCGAAGCGCAGGCCGGCCTCGGGCACCAGCCGATAGGCGGCAGCGGCCTGCAACGGGGCCAGGGTGGCGGTCTCCAGCCCAAGCGCCGGCAAGTGCCCGGTGGCGCGCAGCAGCAGCAGCTCGAAGGCGCGCAGCGCCGGACCGACCACCAGCTCGCCCGCCTGCGAGGCCAGCACATGGACCAGCGCGGCATAGCTGTCGAACAGGCGCTGGTGCGGGTCTTCGCGCGCCAGCAGCCGCAGCAGCAGCTCGTTGGCGTAATAGCCCGACAGCAGCGCCTCGCCGGACGGCATCACCAGGCCACCGCCCCACTCGGCGCCCTTGAGGGTGCGGATCTCGCCGGTCCCGCCCCAGGACAGGCGCAACGGCTGCAGCGGCAGCAGCACCGGCCGGAAGCTGGACGAGGGTCGCTTGGCGCCCTTGGCGACCAGGGCGACGCGGCCGTACTGGCGCGTGAAGGTCTCCAGGATCAGGCTGGACTCGCTCCAGTCGTAATGGTGCAGCACGTAGCCGGGCTCGTGGCTGACTCGCTTCATGCCGATGACAAATGACTTCGCCGCTGCGCGGCATCAATGACGAA
>CAYRHV010000531.1:0-1862 GCA_964424045.1 uncultured Ottowia sp.
GCCGGCGCCGTGCTGCTGGCCAAGCACCAGTCGGCCTGGGAGACCTTCGCGCTGCCGACCATCATGCCGCACCCGCTGGCCTACGTGTTCAAGAAAGAGCTGCTGTCGATTCCCTTCTTCGGCTGGGCCATCGGCCGCCTGGACATGATCCACATCGACCGCGGCCAGCGCATCGAGGCCTTCCACAAGGTGGTCGAGCAGGGCCGGCGCCTGCTCGGCCAGGGGGTGTGGGTGATCATGTTTCCCGAAGGCACGCGCATCCCGCGCGGCGAGAAGGGCAGCTACCAGTCCAGCGGCGCCCGGCTGGCGGTCGAGTGCGGCGTGCCGGTGATTCCGATTGCCGTCACCTCGGCGCGCTGCTGGCCGCGCAAGGCCTGGGTCAAGCGTCCGGGCGTGGTCGACATCTCGATCGGCGCGCCGATCGACAGCACCGGGCGCAAGCCGCACGAGCTGATGCGCGAGGTGGAGGCCTGGATCGAGGCCGAGATGCTGCGCCTCGACCCCGAGGCCTACCCGAGCGGCCAGGCCGTGCGCTCGGCGGTGCGCCCCAAGGCCTGACGCGGGAGCAGCGCCGCATGCAGGCCCTGCAATTCGAGCTGTTTCGGGTCGACGGCGTGGCCATGGACCCGCCGCCAGCCGGAACCCCACGCCCCGAAGCCCCGGGCGCGGGCACGGCGGCCGAGGTCGAATTCCTGCATCCGCTGGCCAGCCGGCAGATCCGCCTCGGCCACGCCTGCGTCGGCTATGTCCTGCGGCGCGGTCGCCGCCGCACGATCGGCTTTGCGATCGACGACGAGGGCCTGCGCGTGAGCGCGCCGCGCTGGGCCCCGCTGGCCGAGATCGAGGCTGCGCTGCAGGAGAAGGCGCGCTGGATCCTGGACAAGCTGGCGGCCAGCCAGGAGCGGCAGCGACAGCTGGCCGCGGCCCGCATCGACTGGCGCGACGGCGCACAGCTGCCCTATCTGGGCCGGCCCATCGTGCTGCAACTCGATCCGCGCCAGCGTCACGGGCGCACGGTGGCCCTGCTCGACGCCGGCGACGCGGCACCGCCCACGCTCTGGATCGGCCTGCCGCGCGAGGCCACGGCGCAGCAGTTGCGCGACGCCACCCAGGCCTGGCTGATGGGCCAGGCGCGGCGCCATTTCAACGCCCGGCTGGACCATTTCGCGCCCCGGCTCGACGTGCGCTGGCAGCGCCTGGCCCTGTCCTCCGCGCGCACGCGCTGGGGCTCGGCCAGCAGCGACGGCTCGATCCGCCTGAACTGGCGCCTGATCCATTTCAGCCCGGCCCTGATCGACTACGTGGTGGTGCACGAACTGGCCCACCTGCACGAGATGAATCATGGCGCGCGCTTCTGGCAGCACGTGCAGCGCGTGCTGCCCGACTACGCCGAGCGGCGCGGCGCCCTGCGCCAGGCGCTGGCACCGCCCTGGTAGGCGGTCCGCATCAGGCCGGCGCAAAGCGCCAGATGCCGTCGGCGCCGCGCGCACGCACCAGTTGCCCGCCGTGCCAGAGCCGGTGCAGGTGCGCCACCGACTCGCCCAGCGCAAAGGTGGTCTGGTGCAGGTCGAGCGGGCGCCTGAACAGCACCGGCAGCATGTCGTAGGCGCTGACGGGTTGTTCGCCGGCGGCCGCCAGTACCTCGGCCAGGCGCTCGCGGTGGTGGTCGTGCAACTGCTGGATGCGCGTGTGCAGGCCGGTGAACGGCTTGCCGTGCGAAGGCAGCACCAGCGTGTCCGCAGGCAGGGGCCGGAAGCGGTCGATCGAATCGAGGAACAGGGTCAGCGGATCGGCCTCGGGCTCCATCTCGTAGACGCTGACGTTGGTCGAGATGCGCGGCAGCACCATGTCGCCGCTGATCA
>CAYRHV010000532.1:0-1859 GCA_964424045.1 uncultured Ottowia sp.
GGCGTAGCCGATGAAGCCGGCGTTCAGCACCACCGCCGCCACCAGGTAGAGCCAGCCGCTCATGCCGTAGACGAAGGGCAGCAGGCAGGCGGCCAGCAGGATGAAGGTGTAGAGCAGCACCATCAGGCGCGTGAACTCGCTGCCGTGCGTCACCGGCAGCATCGGCAGGCCGCTCTTGCGATAGTCCTCGACGCGGTACAGCGCCAGCGCCCAGAAATGCGGCGGCGTCCAGATGAAGATGATGAGGAACAGGATCAGCGCCTCGGGGCTGACCTGGCCCGTCATGGCGGCCCAGCCCAGCACCGGCGGCATGGCGCCCGAGGCGCCGCCGATGACGATGTTCTGCGGCGTCAGCGGCTTCAGGATCACGGTGTAGACGATGGCGTAACCGACGAAGGTGGCAAAGGTCAGCCACATCGTGAGCGGGTTGATCCAGAGCAGCAGGATCGCCGAGCCGGCGATGCACAGCAGGGTCGAGAACAGCAGCGCCTGCAGGTCCGACAACTGGCCGCGTGCCGTCGGGCGCCACGAGGTGCGCCGCATGTGCACGTCGATGGTCTTCTCGATCAGGCAGTTGAAGGCCGCCGCGGCCGCGGCCACCAGCCAGATGCCCAGGCTGGCAATGCCGATGCGCAGCAGCTCGGCCAGCGTCGGCACGCCGGGCACGGCCAGCACGGCGCCGATCATGGCGCAGAACACGATCAGCTGCACCACGCGCGGCTTGGTCAGCTCGTAGTACTGGCGCCACACCGGCAGCGCCGGCACACTGGCGGGCAGCGCGGCAGCTCCCACCGGAGCCTCGGTCGTCGTGGTCTGTACGCTCATGCCAATGCCCTCGCGGCGTGGCCCGAGCGGCGCGCGCGCGCCGGGCCGGATTCATCCTGTGCGCTGGCGCGGCCGACGCACAGGGCCCAGGTCAGCACCGTCATCATGGCCGCCGCGCCGCCGGTGTGCAGCACGGCCGCCACCAGCGGCCAGTCGAGCACGACGTTGGACAGGCCGGTCAGCAGCTGCAGCGCCGCCAGCGCCAGCAGCCAGCGCCGCTGCGCCGCCAGCTGGCCGGCGCGATGCAGCCAGGCCACCAGCAACAGCAGGACGGCAAACACCAGGTAGGCAAACAAGCGGTGCGTGTAGTGGATCGCGGTCAGCGCGCTGAAGTCGAGCAGGCCGCCGTCGCCCAGCTGACCCAGTGGCCGCCAGAGCTCGAAGCCCTGGGCAAAGTTCATCGGCGGCCACCAGCTGCCCTGGCAGGTGGGGAAGGTGTTGCAGGCCAGCACGGCGTAGTTGGTGCTGACCCAGCCGCCCAGCGCGACCTGCAGCAGCACCAGCGCGCTGGTCGCCCACAGCAGCGCGCGCGTGCGCGGACCCACGACCTGGACCTGGCTGTCGCCCGCGGCCTGGCGGTAGCGCTCGGCCTGGATCACCAGCAGCACCAGCAGGCCGATGCCGCCCAGCAGGTGTGCCGTGACGATGGCCGGAAACAGCTTCATGGTCACCGTGAGTGCGCCGAACGCGCCCTGGGCACAGACCCAGATGAAGGTCAGGAACGGCCAGCCCGGGCCCACCACCGGTTCGGCGCGCGCCGGGTCGCCGGCGCGCCGGTGCCGCCGCCACTGCAGCCAGGTGACGACCATCAACACCACGATCAGCACGCCGACCCCGGTGGCCAGGTAGCGGTGCACCATCTCGATCCAGGCCTTGCCGTGCGTCACCGGCCCGCTGGGCAGTGCCGCCTGTTCGACGCTGATCTGCGCGTGCGCGCCGACCGGGCTGGCGTGGCCATAGCAGCCGGGCCAGTCGGGGCAGCCCAGGCCGGAGTCGGTCAGGCGCGTGAAGGCGCCGAACAGCACCAGGTCGAA
>CAYRHV010000533.1:0-1858 GCA_964424045.1 uncultured Ottowia sp.
CGCCCGTAGGTGGCGGTGAACGACGCCTTGGCCAGGGTGCTGGCGTTGACCATGAAGCCGGTCAGGGCGGCCGGGGCATCGTTTGGCACGTCGACGCGCTCCACCGACAGCGCGTGCACGGTGAAGATGTAGCGGTGCGGCTTGTCGCCCGGCGGCGGGCACATGCCGCCCCAGGCGTAGACGCCGTAGTCGTTGCGGATCTGGCGCGCGCCGGCGGGCAGTCGGGCGCCGCCCTCGGCGCCGGCATCGGCCCCCAGTTCGGTCACGCTGGCCGGCAGGTCGATCACGTACCAGTGCCAGAAGCCCGAACCTGTCGGGGCGTCGGGGTCATAGACGTTGACGGCATAGCTCTTCGTGCCCTCGGGCGCGCCGCTCCAGCGCAGCACCGGCGACTGGTTCAGGCCGTTGCAGCCGAAGCTGTTGAATTCGAAATGCTGGGGCACGCTGCCGCCGCTCGGAATGTCGGGGCTGGAAAGGGTGAAGCTGGCCATCATCGAGTCTCCTGTAACAGGTTGGGTGGCTCCGTTATAGCAAAGCCGGCTCCGGCGCGACCGGCGGTGCGGCGCCGGTCCGGGTCTTGCATACCGGCATGGAAAGCGCCGCCAGCGCTTGTAATCGCGACCTGCGGCCTCAACTCAAGGGGCATGAAAGCCCTGCATGCCCCAACCCAGGCCGCAGTCGTGGTCGCGCAGCTGCTGGAGCGGCTGGATGCCGGCCGCGAGCCGGTGGATGCACACCAGTATCGGACCGTGGCGCTGCGCATGGCCGAGCTGCTGCTCGAGCCCGACGTCGACTGGGAGCCGCTGCTGGCCCGCAGTGCGGCCGCTGCGACCGTTTACGAAAACCTGCACTACGCCAGCGCCGGCCTGTGCCGGGCGCCGCTGGCGCCGGCCGCCCGCGCCGAGCTGGCCGCGCACGCAGCCATCGAGGCCGCGCGCCGGGGCCCGACGTCCGGCCCGACCCTGCCGTCCGATACGGCCGAAGCCTGAAAGTCACACCATGTCCGAAACCCTGCACGTGGTCTGCCCGCACTGCCACACCACGAATCGTGTGCGCACCGATCAGCTCGACAGCGCACCGACTTGCGGTCAGTGCAAGCAGCCGTTGTTCACGGGCCAGCCGCTGGCGCTGGATGACGAGGCGGCGTTCGACAAGCATGTCGGGCGCAGCCAGATCCCGGTGCTGGTCGATTTCTGGGCGCCGTGGTGCGGCCCCTGCCGCATGATGGCGCCGGCCTATGAACAGGCCGCGGCGCAGCTCGAGCCCCGCGTGCGGGTCGCCAAGGTGAACACCGAGGCCGCGCCGACGCTCGGCGGGCGCTACAACATCCGCAGCATTCCGACGCTGGCCCTGTTCGTGCAGGGGCGCGAGGTGGCGCGGCAGGCGGGCGCCCTCACGAACCCGGCACAGATCGCCCAGTGGGTGCGGATGAACCTGCCGCGCTGACGCCTGTGGCGTCAGCTGGGGCGTGACGGCGGCGGTGTGATGCTGCCGCCGAGGCCTCAGCCGTAGACCGGAAAGCGCTTCGTCAGCTCGGCCACCTGCGCGCGCACGGCGGCGAGTCGGGCCTCGTCGCGCGGATGTTCCAGCACGTCGGCCACCAGGTTGGCGGTCTGGCGCGCCTCGTCTTCCTTGAAGCCGCGCGTCGTCATGGCGGGCGTGCCGATGCGCACGCCGCTGGTCACCATGGGCTTTTCCGGGTCGTTCGGGATGGCGTTCTTGTTGATGGTGATGTGCGCCTGGCCCAGCACCGCCTCGGCGTCCTTGCCGGTGATGCCCTTGGGCCGCAGGTCGACCAGCATCACGTGGCTTTGCGTGCCGCCGCTGACGATGCGCAGGCCGCGCTCGGTCAGGGTCT
>CAYRHV010000534.1:0-1854 GCA_964424045.1 uncultured Ottowia sp.
CGGCATCGACGTCCACGCACACCACCTCGTGGCCGACGTCGGCCAGCACCGCACCTTGCACCAGGCCGACGTAGCCCGTGCCAAAAACCGTGACTCTCATGGGTTCCTGTCCGTGAGACCAGTACTGAGCCGAGAAGTCGGCCATCCTGCCACAGCCAGGCGCCGGGGCGCTGCCGTGGGCGAGAAATTCTCATTCGATCCGACGCGATCCGCGCGTTCCCGACCTTGCGGAATCTGCGCGCCCAACGGACCGCGGATTCAAGGCGGCGCAGACCTCGGCTGCCAGACATAGGTGTATTGGATGGGCGGCGCAGCAGCGGGGACCAGGCGCAACGCGAGCGTGACGGCCCGCGGCTGCAGCCCCGGCATTTGGTCCAGCACCGGGGCCCACCAGCCGGCATCCGCGTCCTGCGCGTCGACCACCAGCAGCCAGCCTAGGCCGGCCGCGCGCGCGCGTTCGGCGTTCACGCGCACGCAACTGGCGGCCGCCTGCGGGTCGGGGCTGCAGGCGGCTGCCGGCGCCTGCGGAAAGCGTGTGCGCAGCGCTGCGGCGATGCGGCTGTTCGGGGAGAAGATCAGGCTGCGCCCGTCGTAGCCGGCTGCGCGAAGCGCATCGGCCAGTTCCACCACCGGATGCGCCAGAAGGTCGACGCGACCGCGTGCGCCGGCCAGCCAGGGGCGCGCGCCGCCGGCCACCAGCAGACCCAGGGCGCAAACCACGACGACCCAGGTGAAGCGCGATCCGCCCGGATGCTGCTGCAGCTGGGGGCGCAGGGCAAACGCGGCCAGGGGCACCACGACGACCAGCGGCAATACCCAGCGACTCTTGAAATGCGCGACGCCGAGCACGAGCGCCATGGCGGCCAGCGCCAGCGTGACCCAGCCCAGGTAGCGCAGGAACAACGGCCGCGCCCAGGATGGCACCGATGCCGCGGGCACCGGCCGCCACCAGCCCGAACCAAACGCCCACAGGGCAAGGACGGCCCACAGCCCGAAGGTGCCGGCATAGGTGCGCACCACGGCCAGCACGTCACGGACGCGCGGCTGGCCGGCGCCCGCATCCATGCGTGTGAGCGTTTCCGCGCCGACGCCGCCCCAGTGCGCCAGCAGCCAGCCGGCATGGGGCAGCAGCACCAGCACGGCGACCAGCGGCGCCAGCCACCAGCCGCGCGCGCATGCCGCTCGGCGCAGCACGGGCGTCATGAGCACAGCCAGCAGCAAGGCGCCCAGCAGCAGGGCAAAGCTGTACTTGGCCAGCAGGCCGCAACCGCACGCCAGGCCCAGCCAGGCAAAGTCACGCGGACGGGGTTGCCGCGCAATGCGCAGCACCAGCCACCAGACGGCACAGGCGGCGGTGGTGACCAGCACGGTGTGTGTCTGGTCGCGGATCGAAAACCAGCTGAAGGCCGGCAGCAGCATCAGGCTGGCGGCCGACCACCAGGCGCCACGCTCGTCGAGCAGCTCGCGCGCGGCCAGCCACATGAACACGCAGCTCAGCGCGAGCAGGGCGTGCTTGAGCAGCGACAACGCCAGCACGCTCGGCCCCAGCACCTGGTTGACGCCCCATTGCAGCCAGGTGTAAAGCGGTGGCTGAGCGCCATAGCCCGGCAGCAGCTGCTGCGACCACAGGATCTGCTCGGCCTCGTCGAAGCGCAGCGCCGGTGAAAGCGCGACGCGCACCGCCACGTGGCCCAGCGCGAGCAACAGCAACCAGGCCAGCGGATGGTCCAGCGGGAAGCGACGCGTGGGTGCGGCAGGGTCGGGCATCGCGCGACTGTAGCGCGGCCAAGCCGTGGCAAACTGCGCGGGTGTACTCGCCCACCGAAGCCCGTTCCGCCCCCGACGTGTCGATCG
>CAYRHV010000535.1:0-1850 GCA_964424045.1 uncultured Ottowia sp.
AATGACAAATGACGAATGACCTCGCTGCGCTTCAATGACCGCAGCGTCGTGGGCCGGGCGAGCGCCGTCCCGCGCCGTTTGTCATATTTTTGAATGCGAATCGGCATGAAGACCGCGCCGCCGGTCACGACAATCGACGCATGTTCCATATCGTCCTGGTCGAGCCGGAGATCCCGCCCAACACCGGCAACGTGATCCGGCTGGCGGCCAATGCCGGCTGCCGGCTGCATCTGGTCGAGCCGCTGGGCTTCTCCATGGACGACCGGCTGCTGCGGCGCGCCGGGCTCGACTACCACGAATGGGTCGACGTGCGCCGGCATGCCGACTGGGCGGCCTTCATCGCCGCCGAACAGCCCGACCCGGCGCGCCTGCACGCCCTGACCACGCGGGGCACGCGCAGGCTCCATGAAGTCGCCTTTCGGCCCGGCGACTGGCTGGTGTTCGGCTCGGAGACGCGCGGCCTGCCGCCGGCGCTGCTGGCCAGCCTGGCGCCGGGCCAGCGCCTGCGCCTGCCGATGTGCCCCGGCCAGCGCAGCCTGAACCTGTCGAACGCGGTGGCCGTGAGCGTGTTCGAGGCCTGGCGCCAGAACGGCTTTGCCGGCGCCGCCGATCATCCGGACTTGTGTCCGGAATGACGAATGACCTCGCTGCGCTTCGATGACCAATGACTTGTCGCGTCATGCGTCATGCCGGCGCCAGCCGGCGTTATTGCCTTTGAATCAGGCGTAGTAGCGCGCCAGCAATTCGGCGACGCAGGCCGGCTTGTCCGAGCCTTCCAGCTCGATGGTGTTGCGCCAGAGCAGCTGCTGGCCGCCCTCGATTGGCGTCGCCTGCAGCAGCTCGCTGCGCATGCGCACGCGGCTGCCGACCGGTACCGGGGCGATGAAGCGGACCTTGTTCAGGCCATAGTTGACGCCCATGCGCAGGTCGGCGACACGGATGCTGCGATCCGCGAACCCGGCAACCAGCGACAGCGTCAGAAAGCCGTGCGCGATCGTGGTGCCGAACGGCCCGGCGCGGGCGCGCTCGGGATCCACGTGGATCCACTGGTGGTCGCCGGTGGCGTCGGCAAACTGGTCGATGTGCTGCTGCGTGATGGTGTGCCAGTCGCTCACGGCGACCTCCTGGCCGACGCAGGCGACCAGGTCGACGAGTTGCTCAAAGCTCCGCATGGCCGGGTCCCGGTCGCGTCAGCCGGTCGGCTGGTCAAGCCAGCGGCACAGGCCCTGCCACTGCTCCAGGTCGCGCCGCACGCGACCGGGCGCGAGGTCGAACAGCGTCAGCCCGCGTGCTGCCAGGTGCACGTAGTTCTGCGTCGGTCGCAGCGAGGCCAGGACCGGCAGGCCCAGGCTCTCGGTGAAGCGATGCAGCTGCTCGGCCGCCAGCGTGCGCTCGTCGACACGCATGCCGACCAGGCCGACCTCGGGTCCGTTGCCGCCGCGTGCCTGCATCAGCTCGTCGATGAATTCGCGCGTTGCATAGATGTCGAAGATGCTGGGCTGCACCGGCACCAGCACGCGATCGGCCTGGCGCAGCGCGTCGTTGAGCTGCAGGCCGCGCAGCCCGGCCGGCGTGTCGAGCACGACGTGGGTGATGCCCTGCGGCGGACGCACGATGAAGCCGGCCTGCACGTCCCAGCTGGCGATCGGCCGCGCGGCCGGCGGCCGCAGGTCCAGCCACAGGCGCGAGGACTGCTGGCGATCGATGTCGCCCAGCATCACGGCATGCCCCTGGTTCGCCCAGTAACCGGCGATGTTGGTGGCAAGCGTGGACTTGCCCACGCCACCCTTCGGATTGGCGACGACGACCACGGGCATCTCGAATCCTCCTGCGACTGCAATGCGTTTGCG
>CAYRHV010000536.1:0-1850 GCA_964424045.1 uncultured Ottowia sp.
CGCGACTCGAAGCGCGTCATCGAGACGCCGTGCTTCTTCAACGGCGTCAGCATGTCGTGCACCGAGCCCGGCTTGTTCGGCACCGACACCACCAGGCTGGTGCAGTCGTGGCCGCTCGGGCCGGGCATGGCCATGGTCTGCGGCAGGCAGATGACGGCAAAGCGCGTGCGGTTCCAGGCCTCGTCCTGGATCGCGTGGGCCACGATGTGCAGGCCGAACTGCGCCGCCGCGCGCTCGCTGGCCAGCGCCGCCCAGGTCGGGTTGCCGGCCGCCAGACGCGCGCCCTCGGCGTTGCTCGAGACGGCGCGGCGCTCGGCCTGCGGCAGGTGTTCGTTCAGCCAGCGCTGGCATTGCATCAGCGCCTGCGGGTGCGCCAGCACCACCTCGATGCCCTCCGATCCGGCGCTGCGCCGCAGCAGGTTGTGGCGCACCAGCAGGCTGACCTCGCCGATCACGTGCACCGGCGAATGCAGGAACAGGTCGAACGAGCGTGCCACCACGCCCTCGGTGGTGTTTTCCATGCCGACCACGCCGAACTGCGCGGTGCCGGCGGTGGTGGCGTGAAACACCTCGTCAAAGCTGTTGCAGTAGATCAGGTTGGCGGCGCTGCCGAAGTATTCGATCGCCGCCTGCTCGGTGAACGTGCCCTCGGGCCCGAGCACCGCCACGTGCTGCGGCACTTCCAGCGCCAGGCAGGCCGACATGATCTCGCGCCAGATCGCCGCCACGTGCTGGTTCAGCAGCGGGCCGCCGTTGGCCTGCTGCACCCTGGCGATCACCTGGGCCACGCGGTCGGGGCGGAAGAACGGCGTGCCCTCGCGGCGCTTGAGCGCGCCGACTTCCTCGGCCACGCGCGCGCGTTCGTTGAGCAGCGCCAGCAGGCGCGCGTCGAGTTCGTCGATGCGCGTGCGCAGGCGCGCCAGCGCTTCGGTCTGGATCGGGGAATCGCTCATTTCGGGGTCGGTCCAGGGGTGCCGGCCGCGCGGCCGGCCGCCGCGCCGTGGCGCTTACTTGCTGCCACCGCCCGCGGCCCCGGAGGCGGCGGGCGCGCCGACGATGCGCGTGGCCGTGGCGTCGAAGGTCTTGAGGTTGCTCTCGACCGCGGCGCGGGTGGCGTCGATCACCTTTTGCGCCCAGGCGTTGCCGGCCTCGCCGGCGATGGTCTGGAATTTCTGGCTCACCGGCGACTCGAGGTAGGCGATGATGGTCTGCATCTCGTCCTCGCTGAGCTTCTCCATGAAGATCGGCACCAGCGCCGCCTCGGCCGCCGGGGCGACCTGCGCCTGCACCGTCTTGTGCGTGGTGTCGGCGAACTTCTTGAGCTCGACGTCGAGCTTCTCGCGCACCTCCTTCTGGCGCGCCGGCGGCACGGTCTCGTCGAGGCGCTGCGACCAGACGTTCAGCGGAAACGACACCGCGTCGGCGGTGAGCTGCTCGGCCAGCGCGGCGCCATCGCTGCGCGCCTGCAACTGGGCCAGCTTGGTGGCCAGCGCCTTCTTGCCGTCCTGGGCGTAGGCGCCCACCGACAGGCTGCAGGCAGCCACCAGACAAAGGGCGGCGGGCAGCCGCATGAACAGGGTTTTCAAGATGAGTTACTCCGTGGGGTCCTGGGGTTGGGGGTCGCCCTCTCCGTCCTGGGCGTCATTCTCCACGATGCGCTGCAGGCCGCTGAGCTGCGTGCCCTCGTCCAGCGCGATGAGTGTTACGCCCTGTGTCGCCCGACCCATCTCGCGGATTTCCACGACGCGCGTGCGCACCAGCACGCCCTTGTCGGTGATCAGCATGATCTCGTCGTCCTCGCCGACCAGGGTGGCGGCGACGACCTTGCCGTTGCGCTCGCTCTGCTGGAT
>CAYRHV010000537.1:0-1849 GCA_964424045.1 uncultured Ottowia sp.
CCGCTCTTGACGTTGGTGACGGTGCGCGCGATGGTGCCGGTGGCCGGCATGCCGCCGAGCAGCGGCGCCGTGAAGTTGGCGATGCCCTGCGCCATCAGCTCCTGGTTCGGGTCGTGGCGGTCGTGGATCATGCCGTCGGCCACGCGCGCGCACAGCAGCGACTCGATCGCCCCCAGCAGCGCCAGCGTGATCGCCGGCATCAGCAGGAAGCGCGCCGATTCCCAGTCGAACGCCGGCCACTCGAAGCGCGGCAGCGCCGCCGGAATGCCGCCAAAGCGGGTACCGATGGTCTCGACTGGCAGCTCCAGCAGGGCGACGGCACCGGTGGACAGGACCAGCGCCACCATGGCGCCCGGAATGGTGGTGAGCTTGCCCGAGAAGGGCGCCCGGGCCCCGATCCCGGGCAGCCAGTGCTGCCAGGCCACGATCACGGCCAGCGACGCCAGCGCCACGCCCAGCGCCCAGGGGTTGAGCGTGTCCAGGTGCGTGCCCAGCGTGGCCAGGATGCCGAAGAAGTCGGCCGGCATGTTGTCCACCGACAGGCCGAGGAAGTCCTTGATCTGGGACAGCCCGATCAGTACCGCGATGCCGTTGGTGAAGCCGATCACGACCGAGATCGGGATGAAGTTCACCAGCGTGCCGAGGCGAAACAGCCCCATCAGGAACAGCAGCACGCCCGACAGCAGGGTGGCGATGATCAGGTTGGCCACCCCATATTGCTGCACGATGCCGTAGACGATGACGATGAAGGCGCCGGCCGGGCCGCCGATCTGCACCCGGCTGCCGCCCAGCAGCGCCACCAGGAAGCCGGCGATGATGGTGGTGAAGATGCCGGCCTGGGGCGGCAGGCCGCTGGCAATCGCAAAGGCCATCGCCAGCGGCAGTGCCACCACCGCCACCGTTAGGCCGGCGCCGATGTCGCCGATCAGGCGGGCGCGGTTGTAGCCCTGGAGGGCGTCGAGCAGGCGGGGGCGGAACTGGATCGGCATGGGGCAGGCGGGTTCGCCAAGGATAGCGCCCCGGCGGCCCTCAGGCGAGCCAGCCTTCGCGCCGCAACACGTCCAGCAGGCCGTCGGTGAACTGCTGCTGACCCCGGGCATTGGCGTGGATCGGGTCGGCGCGCAGGTCGGGATCGGACAGCACCGGCGACCAGCCGTTCGCATACAGGGGCAGTTGCAGCTCGTCGGCCAGTCTGGCGTAGAGCGGATGGTCGGCCAGGCGTTTGGTGCTGGCGGCCAGCAGTGAGAAGCCGGGCACCGCAACCAGCAGCACCGCGGCGGCGCTGTCGCGCGCCAGCTCGCAGATGCGGCGGATGTTGTCCTGCGTTGCAGCGGTGCTGTGCTGGCGCAGGAAATCGTTGCCACCGATGCTGACGATGACCAGGGCCGGCTGGTGCTCGGCCAGCAGCTCGGGCAGGCGCGCCAGCGCCTGCGCGCTGGTGTCGCCCGAAACGCCGGCGCTCACCACCTGCCAGCCGCTGGCCTCGGCCAGCAGGCTGGGCCAGGCCTGGTCGGCGGCCGCGCCCACGCCCTGCGTCAGCGAATCGCCCAGCGCCAGCACGCTGGCAGCGCCGGGCAGGGCGGTGGTCCTGGGGCCGCGCTTGCCGCAGGCGGTCAGCACCGCCGCGCCGGCAGCCAGGGCGAGAACCTGGCGGCGCCGCAGCTTGTCGGGTTTCATGACGCGCTCGCGGATGCGGAGAAAAGGCGCCCAGGCATTCAGCGCACGCGCAGGCCGGGCTCGGCGCCGGCTCCGGGCTCGAGCACGTAGATGCCGGGCTGCGCCTTCTCGTCGGCATGGCTGGCGGCCAGCACCATGCCTTCGCTGACGCCGAACTTCATCTTGCGCGGCG
>CAYRHV010000538.1:0-1848 GCA_964424045.1 uncultured Ottowia sp.
CGCCCTCGCCCGCACGCGGTGCCCAATCCGCGGCGCGTGGCGCCGTCGGCGCGTGCGCCTACCGATGCTGATGCCGATGCCCTGCTGCGTCGCCTGGAGTGGACCGTGCTGCGGCGGCTGGATGGCCTGCTGCAGGGCAATGTGCGCACGCTGATGCGCGGCAGCGGCCTGGACCTGGCGGATCTGCGTGAATACCAGTTGCACGACGACGTGCGCCACATCGACTGGAACGTCACGGCGCGGCTGGACACGCCCCACGTGCGCGTGTTCACCGAGGACCGGGAGATGAGCGCCTGGTTCCTGCTGGACCTGAGCGCCTCGATCGACTTCGGCTCCGGCGAGCGGCGCAAGCGCGAGGTGCTGGCCGAGTTCGTCGCCGTGCTGGCGCGCCTGCTGACGCGCCACGGCAACCGCGTCGGCGCCCTGCTCTACGGGGCCGGCACCCTGCAGGTGATCCCGCCCGGCGCCGGCCGTGCCCACGTGCTGCGCCTGCTGCACGCCATCGGCCAGCGCGCCGAGACGCGGCCCGACGACGCGCCCGCCACCACGCGCCTGGCCGAGCTGCTGCAGGCCGCGGCCCGACTGGTGCGGCGCCGCTCGACGCTGTTCGTGGTCTCGGACTTCATCAGCGCGCCCGGCTGGGAGCGGCCACTGGGCCAGCTGGCCCTGCGCCACGAGGTGCTGGCCGTGCGCGTGCTCGACCCGCTGGAGCGCGAGCTGCCCGATCTGGGCCTGCTCACCCTGCGCGACGCCGAAAGCGGCGAGCAGCTGCTGGTCGACACGCACGATGCCGGTTTTCGGGCCCGCTTCGCGCGCATCGCGGCCCGGCGCGAGCAGGCCCTGCGCGACGCCCTGGCACGCGCCGGCGTCGACGCGCTGGAACTGTCCACCGACGACAAGCTGGTGGACGCCATCGTGCGTTTCACCGAACTGCGCCGCCAGCGTGCACGCCTGGGCGCCGGCGGCGGCCTGCCCGCACACCTGCGCCAGGCGGGCTGAAGACCGGTGAAAAGGCGACGCAGCGGCCCTTGGCCTCGATCAATTGATTCCCGGGCCCGGATCGGGACACAATGGGAGCGACCTGGTTGAGAGCATGAACCTGAGCTGGCCCGCCTTCCTGCACTGGCCCGCGGCAATTCCGCAGCCCGGCTTCCTGTGGCCGCAGTTCCTGTGGGGGCTGCTGGCGCTGCCGCTGCTGGTGCTGCTCTACGTCTGGCTGCTGCGCCGGCGCAAGCGGCTCGCCGTGCGCTACGCCAGCCTGTCGATCGTGCGCCAGGCCATGGGCCGCGGGCCCGGCTGGCGCCGTCACCTGCCGCCCCTGCTGCTGCTGCTGGCGCTGGCGCTGCTGGTGCTGGCCAGCGCGCGCCCGGTGGCCGTGATCGCCCTGCCCTCGAACCAGCAGACCATCATCCTGGCCATGGACGTGTCGGCCAGCATGCGCGCCACCGACGTCGAACCAAATCGCCTGGTGGCCGCGCAGGAAGCGGCACGCACCTTCCTCAAGGAGCTGCCGCGCGACATCAAGGTCGGCGTCGTGGCCTTTGCCGGTTCGGCCCAGGTGGCGCAGCTGCCGACGCTGAATCGCGAAGACCTGCTCACGGCCATCGACCGCTTCCAGCTGCAGCGCGCCACCGCCACCGGCAACGCGATCGTGATCTCGCTGGCAACCCTGTTCCCCGACGCCGGCATCGAGCTGCAGCAGCTCAGCTTCGAGCGCATGCGCGGCATGGGCCGCCCGATCGACCAGCCGCCACCGCGCCAGAACGAGTTCATCCCGGTGCCGCCGGGCTCCTACACCTCGGCCGCCATCATCATGCTGACCGACGGCCAGCGCACCACCGGCGTCGA
>CAYRHV010000539.1:0-1844 GCA_964424045.1 uncultured Ottowia sp.
AGCGACCGCGTCGCCGTGATCGCCACCACGCCGCTCACCAGCGACGAGCAATGGACCGCCTTCGAGCCCGGCGAGCTCAAGGTGTTCGTGGATGGCGCACCGGTCGAGGGCCCGGACTGGGGCTGATGCCACGCTGCGTTCAAAACGCATGACGAATGACACCGGCTGGCGCCGGCATGACAAATGACCAAACCCGTCATTTGTCATCGAAGCGCAGCGAGGTCATTCGTCATTTGTCATTTCGAACGCAAGTTCACATCAGACTGACCCCGAATCGGTCTCCTGCGCATCGGGACGCAACACTCCGCTGCGCGCCCCGCGTGCCGTGCTCTCACGCACGGCGCGGCGCACGATCGGCGGCGCGTCGCCCAGGTGGTAGGCCAGCTTGCGTTCGCGCAGCGCCGCGTCGGCGGCGCTGACGCGCTCGAAGCGGCGCAGGTATTCGGTCCAGGAGGCGTCCTCGATCACCTCGACGAAGCGGCCGGGGTCGTTGACGTCCGACAGCAGTTCCCAGCCGAGCGCGCCCTGGCGCAGGCGCGAGCGCCGGCTCTCGTCCATCAGCGCGCGGAAGGCGGCGGCGCGCGCCGGGTCGATCTGGTATTCGATCGTCACCAGCACATGCCCGCTGGCGGGCGGCGCGCTGACCTGGGGATGCGGCAGCGGACCGGCCGGGGTCGGGTCTTCCATGACGCCGCGATCGGGCCAGCGCCGGATCGCCAGTGCCATCACCGCGATGCCGCTGACCGCGCCCAGGCCGAGCGCCAGCGGCACGCTGCCCCAGGTCGCGACCTGGCCCCACACGGCGGCGCCCGAGGCCGCCGCGCCCATGATCGCCATCTGGTACATCGACATGCCGCGCGCGCGCACCCAGTCGGGCAGGCTGAGCTGGGCCGAGACGCTGAGCGAGTTGGCCGTGGTGAGCCAGGCCGCGCCGCCCACCAGCATCGCCAGCACGCCGATCCAGGCGTTGCTGGTGACCGCCATCACCGCCATGCCGAGGGCCTGCGCGCTGGCGCCGCCCAGCACCAGGTGGTCGCGCGCGAAGGTCTGGCGCAGGCGCGGCAGCGCGAATGTGGACGCCACGGCACCGGCGCCCATGGCCGCCAGCAGCACGGTGAAGGTGCGCGCGTCGCCGCCCTCGATCTGCAGCGCCACCAGCGGCAGCAGGGCCATCAGCGCGGTGGAGTGGAAGAAGAAGATGGCGATGCGCAGCAGCACGCCCTGCAGGTGGCGCGACTGGCGCAGGTATTGCAGGCCGACGCGCATGGCGCCGCCGAACGGCTCGCGCCCCAGCGGATGCGGCCGGTGCTCGCGCCGCCAGCGCGTGATGACCACGGCGGCGGCGGCCGACAGCACGGCGTTCAGCAGGAACACCCAGGCGCTGCCCAGGGCGGCAATGATGGCGCCCGCCAGCAGCGGCCCGAAGATGCGCGCGGCGTTCATCGACACGCCGTTCAGCGCCAGCGCCGCCGGCAGCTGCGCGCGCGGCACCAGCTCGGGCACGATGGCCGAGAACACCGGCCAGCGCAGCGCCAGCCCGATGCCGTTGAGGAACACCAGCAGCAGCAGCAGGGGCGGCGTCACCACGCCGGCGAAGATGGCTGCCGCCAGCAGGGTGCCGACCACGGCGACCCAGAGCTGGGTCAGCAGCAGGAAGCGCTTGCGGTCGAAGATGTCGGCCAGCGCGCCCGAGGGCAGGCCCAGCAGGAACACCGGCAGCGTGGCCGCGGTCTGCACCAGGGCCACCCAGTTGGGCCGGGCCGTCAGCGTGGTCATCAGCCAGGCCGCGGCCACGTCGTTCATCCACATGCAGAGGTTGGCGATCAGCCAGGTGCTCCACAGCA
>CAYRHV010000540.1:0-1810 GCA_964424045.1 uncultured Ottowia sp.
GCCTGCCCGAGCACGAGTTCTTCGCCGACGCCTTCACCAGCGAGGCCGACAAGGTTGCAACCTGAGACCAGGTTGCGTTCAAACGCATGACAAATAACCTCGCTGCGCTTGGATGACAAATGACTTGTCGGGTCATCTGTCATGCCGGCGCCAGCCGGTGTCATTTGTCACCCTGAAGGCAGCGCCGCATGAGCAGCCGGGACCGGCGCGCGGGCCGCGCTACTCCCCGAGGTAGGCCGCGCGCACCTTGGGGTCGGACAGCAGGTCCTTGCCGCTGCCGGTCATGCTGATCAGGCCCGACTCCATCACATAGCCGCGATTCGCCAGCGCCAGCGCCCGGCTGGCGTTCTGCTCGACCAGCAGCACCGTCACACCCTGCGCATAGACGTCGCGCACGACCTCGAACACGGTGTCGACCAGGATCGGCGACAGGCCCATGGAGGGCTCGTCCAGCAGCAGCAGCCGGGGCCGGCTCATCAGCGCGCGGCCCATGGCCAGCATCTGCTGCTCGCCGCCCGACATGGTGCCGGCCAGCTGGCTGCGCCGCTCGCGCAGGCGCGGGAAGATGCCGAACACACGCTCGATGTCCTCGGCAATGCCTGCCTTGTCGGTGCGCGTGTAGGCGCCCATCATCAGGTTTTCGGTGATGCTCATGCGCGTGAACACGCCGCGCCCCTCGGGCACCATCGCCAGGCCCTGGCGCACCAGGTCCCAGGGGCCCTGGCCCTTGATCGACTTGCCCAGGTATTCGATGTCGCCGCCGGCCAGCGGCAGCATGCCGGTGATGGCCTTCATGGTGGTGGTCTTGCCGGCGCCGTTGGAGCCGATCAGCGACACCAGTTCGCCCTCGTGCACCTCGAAGTCCACGCCCTTGACGGCCTGGATGCCGCCATAGGCAACCTTCAGGCCCGTGACTTTCAGCAGTGTTTGCGCCACTTCAATTCCCCTCGGCGCGCAAGCGCGTCCGCAACGTTCGCATATCGGTTGACCAGCCGGCCGCGGAGCAGGCCATTCGCGGGCACCCGTGGCCGGGGTCTCCCTGGCCACTGGGTGCGTCCCCCTTGCAGGGGGAAGGCGCGCAGCGCCACAGGGGGTGGCTCATTTCAGTGTCCGCCCCCGGTGCCCAGGTAGGCCTCGATCACCTTCTCGTTCTTCTGCACCTCGGACGGCGTGCCCTCGGCGATCTGGCGGCCGTAGTCGAGCACCGTGACGCGGTCGCACAGGCCCATGACCAGCTTCACGTCGTGCTCGATCAGCAGGATGGTGCGGTCGTCCTTGCGGATGCGGTCGATCAGCTCGCGCAGCTGCACCTTCTCCGTGGCGTTCATGCCGGCGGCCGGTTCATCGAGCGCGATCAGCTGCGGGTCGGTCGCCAGCGCACGCGCGATCTCCAGGCGCCGCTGGTCGCCGTAGGACAGGGTGCGCGCCTTGAACTGCCCGTACTGGCCGATGCCCACATAGTCCAGCAGCTCCTGCGCGCGCTCGCGGATGGCGGCCTCCTCGGCCTTGAAGCTGCGGGTGCGGAACACGGCGCCGAACAGCCCCGAGTGCGTTCGCACGTGGCGCCCCACCATCACGTTCTCCAGCGCCGTCATGTCGGCGAACAGGCGAATGTTCTGGAAGGTGCGCGCGATGCCGGCCTTGGCCACCTCGTGCACGGCGCTGGGCTTGTAGGGCTTGCCGGCCAGCTCGAAGCTGCCGCCGTCGGGCGTGTAAAGGCCGGTGATGACGTTGAAGAAGGTGGTCTTGCCGGCCCCGTTGGGGCCGATCAGGCCATAGACCTGGCCGCGGCGGATCGTGATGCCGACGC
>CAYRHV010000541.1:0-1807 GCA_964424045.1 uncultured Ottowia sp.
CGCCAGCGCGGCTTCGGCCAGCGCCACGGCGCTGGTGCGGCCGGCGGCCAGGTCGGAGGCAAGCTGCTCGAGGGTGGGCAAGTGGGGCATGGGACAGGCTGTTCGACACGACCGCCCGGACCGGCGATCCTGCCTGCATCCTAAGCCCTTCCCCCGGGGCCGCGCCGCCACGCCGGGCGGATCATGCAGGCAACCAGGACTTCAACCACCAGCCAGGCGCGCCCAAACCATGAATCCGCCCACGGCAAGAAAAACTGCACCGAGGATCGCCATGGCTCGGGGCGCCCGGTTGAAGCTGCGCAGTACCTGCTCGATTGGCCGCGCCGACACCAGATAGATCTGCTGCAGGGAGGCGCGGCTGGACGCGGGGCCAATACGCCATGACAAGTCCGGCGCAAGGAGCATCCCACCGTCGCCTGCCCGCCGATGGTCGATCTGATCGACCTGGCCGAGCACGAACAGCTCGCTGCCCGGAACGATGATTTCCTCCGCGTAGCGGTAGCGGTTCTTGCGCCGCAACTCGCCCTTGACAATGCTGTAATTGCCGACCTCGCTTCCGTACATGGGCAACACCATGTCCTGGCGCACGGGCGGGTTTCGATCCTGCGGCTCGGGGCCCGGGCCCTCCCATTCGCGCACCTCGCTGGGCGCGATCAGCGTGGTCCCGGCAGGCTCCACGGCGCAGCCCAGGAGGCCATCCACGCACTGAATCGGTTGCTCTGACACCTCGTGGCGCTGCTCGTCCCAGACTACGACCTGTTCCCGTTCCCGCTCTCCGTCGCTGTTGCGTCGCTCGGTAATGCGGACCTGGGCTTCCCAGACGCGAATCTGCCACCACACGCAGGGGCGGTGCGTCAACGGCGATTCCAGCATGGGCCCGCGCGCCTTGCCTCGGATCATGTGGTAGCCGGGCGTCAGGCGGTTCATGGGCACCGGCCGCTGGCGCTTCAGCGAACCGGAGAGCCAGAAGCTTGCTGCAGCAAATGCACCAAAAAGCAGCCCCAGCGCCAGGGGAATGCCAGCGAGGAACAGATACTCGCCGATGTCCAGCCGTTTTACCCACGCGACAGCAGCCGCCAGCATGGCGCCAGTGTCAAGGGTCTGCCGCCACTCCATGCCCTGGCCTTGAACAGTCGGTCTTGCCGGACTGCATCACCCCGCCGATTGCGCGCCTGTCATGCACTCGTCACGGCCTTGCCTGCTTTCTTCCCGCCATTGTGCGGAGGCGCGCGACGGCCCGCAAGCCGGATCTGGCGCGGTGTCCGGCGGCATGGCACCGCATGTGGAAAAACCCGACGACCTACAATCGTCGCCGTTCCCAAGGAGCGTTGCAGCGGGTCACGGTGGTTGCCGGCCCGTCAGGCTTGGGGCCTTCCCTACCCGATCAACGGCGCTCACCTGCTTCCTGTGTCCAGGTGAGATCATGACTGCCGCCCCCGCCCCCATTCCCCCGCTGCGCCTGGCCGGCCTGGAGCCCGTCGCCATTGGCGAGGAGTCGCTGTTCGTCAACATCGGCGAGCGCACCAACGTCACCGGCTCGGCCGCCTTCAAGCGCCTGATCCTGGCGGACCAGTTCGACGAGGCGCTGGCCGTGGCGCGCCAGCAGGTGGAAAACGGCGCCCAGATCATCGACGTCAACATGGACGAGGCGATGCTGGACGGCGAGGCGGCGATGGTGCGCTTCCTCAAGCTGATCGCCAGCGAGCCCGACATCGCGCGTGTGCCGGTGATGATCGACAGCTCCAAGTGGAGCGTGATCGAGGCCGGCCTGCGCTGCCTGCAGGGCAAGGGCATCGTCAACTCGATC
>CAYRHV010000542.1:0-1802 GCA_964424045.1 uncultured Ottowia sp.
GTGTTCATCGTCGTGGTGGGCGCGCTGATCCTGAAGACCGGCTACGACGCCTTCCTGCGCTGAGCCGGTCAGCGCGCGCGCCAGGCCGCGATCGCGGCCGGCAGCGAATGCGCCTGCGGGAGCAGCAGGTCGAGCAGCCCGCCGAGCGCCACGGCGGCCAGCAGCGCGCCGAGCAGGGGCTTCCAGGTCAGGCGCACGGCAGCGGCCAGCCAGCCCTCGCGCTCGACTCGCACCACGGTGCGCGCCGCGGTCCAGGAAAACGCCACCTCCAGCGCCACCGCCAGCAGGGCCTCCGAACCGAAGTAAAGCAGCAGCAGCGAACCGGCACCCAGCAGCGCCGCCAGCACGAGCCCGAACACCGCCAGCACCGGGATCACCACCACGGCGCCCTCGTCGGCGCTGGCGGCCACGTCCAGTGCGCCCGACGCGGCGTCGGCCAGCGTGGCACCGTCGCCCAGCGTGGCGACGTCGGCCGCGGCCTCGAAGGCACCACTGGCGCCGCCGCCGCCGAAGTCGCCGCCGCCGCGCGGGACGCCGCCCGCGGGCGCGCGTTCGCCGCTGCCGCTCCAGCCGACGTCGACGTCGAAGTTGCGGTCGTCGCGTCGCTCGTCGGGCTGCAGCAGCACGCCGGCCCAGAGGCGCAGCAGGCCCAGGTAGACCAGGTAGCCGACGCCCAGCGCCAGGGCGTAGCGCAGTGCCAGCGAGGACACGCCCCAGCGCATCAACAGCGCCGACAGGGCCCAGGTCGCCAGCAGGGTGAGCAGGCCCATGAGCCAGCCGTGCAGCCACAGGCTGCGACGTGAACGCAGCTGGCGCGTCAGCTCGCCCTCCTGCGCCCGCACGCTGCGAAAGCTGGAGCGGCGCCGCGCCGCGCGCGCGTCCGCACCCCGGCTCACGCGACCACCACCGGCACGCGCGGCGCCAGTGCGCACATCAGCTCGTAGCCGATGGTGCCGGCGGCCTGCGCGACCTCGTCGATCGGCAGCAGCGCGCCGCCGCTGGACTGGCCCCAGAGCGTGACCTCGCTGCCGAGCCCGGCCTGCGGCAGCGGCTCGAGGTCGACCGCCAGCATGTCCATGCTGACGCGCCCGAGCGTGCGCGTGCGTACGCCATCGACCAGCACCGGCGTGCCGCTGCCGGCATGGCGCGGATAGCCGTCGCCGTAGCCACAGGCGGCGATGCCGTAGCGCAGCGGCCGATCGGCAGTAAAGGTGGAGCCGTAGCCGATGCTGGCGCCGGCCTCCAGGGTGCCAACCGCAATCAGCCGCGCGTTCAGGCTCATGGCCGGCTGCAGGCCCCAGTCGGCCGCGCTGTGCAGCGGGTGGTCGGGCGAGCCGCCGTAGGCGGCGACGCCGGGACGCACCCAGTCGGCGCGCACCGCCGGATCCTGTCCGTGACGCAGCGTGGCGGCGCTGTTGCACAGGCTGCGCTCGCCCGGCAGGCCCTCGGTGGCACGCTGGAACAGCGCCCATTGGGCGGTTATGCCGGGCGCGCCATCGGCGTTGGCGAAGTGCGTCATGTGCACCACCTCGGCCACCTGCGGCAGCGCCTGCAGGCGCGCGTAGGCGACGCGGTAGCGCGCCGGCGTGAAGCCGAGCCGGTTCATGCCGGAATCGAGCTTCAGGAACACGCGGTGCGGCGCCTGCGTCTTGTGCCGCGCCAGCCAGTCGATCTGCGCGTCGCAGTGCACCGCGTGCCACAGCGACAGGCGCGAGCAGGTCTCCAGGTCGCGCGGCTCGAAGGCGCCCTCCAGCAGCAGGATGGGGCCGCGCCAGCCGAGGGCGCGCACGCGCTCGGCCTCG
>CAYRHV010000543.1:0-1797 GCA_964424045.1 uncultured Ottowia sp.
TCCGCCAGCACCTTGAGCTCCAGCTTCAGGCTCTTGCGCTCGCCAGGCCAGCCCGGCGTGCGCTGGCGCGGCGCCCGGTTGGTCGAGCTCTTGAAGTGCAGGTTGCCGAAGCCGCCGTCGCCACCGCGTGCCAGCAGCACCTGCTCGCCCGGCGTCAGCAGTTCGGCCAGCACGGCGCCGGTGTCGGCGTCGCTGACGATGGTGCCGACCGGCATCCGGAGCGTGACGTCGGCACCGGCAGCGCCGAACATGTCCGAACCCATGCCGTTCTGGCCACGCCGGGCTTCGTGGCGGCGCGCGTAGCGAAAGTCGATCAGGGTGTTGAGGTTCGGGTCGGCCAGCGCATGCACGTGGCCGCCCCGCCCGCCGTCGCCACCGTCCGGGCCGCCGAATTCGCGGAACTTCTCGCGCCGAAACGAGGCGCAGCCGTTGCCACCATCGCCCGCGGCGATGTCGATCAGCGCTTCATCGACGAACTTCATGAATCCAGTTTACGGCGGGCACGAGCCAGAAACACCAAAGCCCCGCATCGCGGGGCTTTGGCTTGGCGTGTTGCGCCAGGCCGTGATCAGGCCGCCGGCGTGATGTCGACCGTGGACTTGTTCAAGGCGCCGCGAACCGTGAACGACACCTGGCCGTCGACCAGTGCGTAGAGCGTGTGGTCCTTGCCGATGCCGACGTTGCGACCGGCGTGGAAGCGGGTGCCGCGCTGGCGCACGATGATGGCGCCGGCGCTCACGCTCTGCCCGCCGAACGCCTTCACGCCCAGCATCTTGGGATTGGAATCGCGGCCGTTGCGCGTGGAGCCGCCGCCCTTCTTCTGTGCCATGGTGGTTTACTCCTTCTTACTGCGCCGTGTTGATGGCGCCGATCTCCAGCTCGGTGTAGGCCTGCCGATGGCCCTGCCGCTTCTGCGAATGCTTGCGCCGACGCAGCTTGAAGATGCGCACCTTGTCGCGCTTGCCGTGCGCCAGCACCTTGGCCACCACCGAGGCGCCGGACACCAGGGGGGCGCCCAGCTGCAGCTGCTCGCCACCGCCGATCGCCAACACCTCATCGAGGGTGATCTCCTGGCCCACGTCCGCAGCAATCTGTTCTACCTTGATCTTGTCGCCGGCGGCCACGCGATACTGCTTGCCACCGGTTTTTATGACCGCGTACATGTGAAAACCCTTTTGAAAAAAGTCCCGCCAGACGGATTTCCGGCGAACCGCGCATTTTAGCAGGAATTGCCCCACCGCGCGAGGACAAACCCACCGCGCGAGGACAAACCCACCGGGCGCGGCCGGCCGCAGCGGCAAACCTATAATCGCCAGCGCGCCGCGCCGCGGCGGCAGTCCCCGTCCCTCCCGTGCCTCACGCCTTGACCGAACCCACCACCCGCGGCGCGCTCGCGCTCGCCGCCGATGACATGCGCGAGGTCGATGCCACCATCGCCCGCCGCCTCGCATCCAGCGTCCCGCTCGTCGGCCAGGTGGCACGCCACATCATCTCCTCGGGTGGCAAGCGCCTGCGTCCGGTGCTGCTGCTGCTGACCTGCCACGCCCTGGGCTGCGCCAGCACGCACCGCTTCAGCCTCGCCGCCGTGGTCGAGTTCATCCACACCGCGACCCTGCTGCACGACGATGTGGTGGACGAGTCGACGCTGCGGCGCGGTCAGCCGACCGCCAACGAGCTGTTCGGCAACCCGGCCAGCGTGCTGGTGGGCGATTTCCTCTATTCACGCGCCTTCCAGATGATGGTCGAGACCGGCAGCATGCGCGTGATGCAGATCCTGGCCGACGCCACCAACGTGAT
>CAYRHV010000544.1:0-1790 GCA_964424045.1 uncultured Ottowia sp.
GCCCGCACCGTGCAGGCCGCGGTGGCGCCGGACGCCACGGCGGCCGACCTGGTGCAGCCCGGCCACATCTTTCCGCTGCAGGCGGTCGAGGGCGGCGTGCTGATGCGCGCCGGCCACACCGAGGCCGGCTGCGACCTGGCCGCCATGGCCGGCTGCACGCCAGCGGCCGTGATCTGCGAGGTCATGAAGGACGACGGCACCATGGCGCGCCTGCCCGACCTGCAGCTGTTCGCGGCCGAGCACGGCCTGAAGATCGGCACCATCGCCGACCTGATCGAATACCGCAGCCGCACCGAATCGCTGATCGAGCGCGTGGCCAGCCGGCCCCTGGCGACCACGCACGGCGAGTTCACCGCCCATGCCTACCGCGACCAGCCCAGCGGCGCCCTGCACCTGGCCCTGGTGCTGGGCCAGTGGCAGCCCGAGGAGGCGGTGGCGGTGCGCGTGCACGAGCCGCTGTCGGTGCTGGATGTGCTGGATCGCGAGCGGCGCCTGCACAGCTGGGGCCTGCACGACGCGCTGGCGCACGTGCGCGCGGAAGGCCGCGGCGTGGTGGTGCTGCTCAACTGCGGCGAGGACGCCGAGCAGCTGCTGGCGCAATTCGAGGGCAAGGCGCGACCGGCGCACGCGCCCGAGCGCGGCCGCATGGACCTGCGCAGCTACGGCGTCGGCGCGCAGATCCTGCGCGACTGCGGCGTGCAGCGCATGCGCCTGCTGGGCAAGCCACGCCGCCTGCCCAGCCTGGCGGGCGGCTTCGGGCTCGAAGTGGTCGGCCACGTGACGAAGGACTGAACATGCTCGAAGCCGACAAGGGCCAGCAACTTCCACTCGACGGCAGTGCCCTGCGCATCGGAATCGTCCAGGCACGCTTCAACGAGGGCGTGACCAACGCCTTGCGCGACGCCTGCCTGGCCGAACTGGCCGCACTCGGGGTCCCGGATGTGCAGATCGCCCAGCACACCGTGCCCGGCGCGCTGGAGGTGCCGCTGGCGCTCAAGTGGCTGGCACACCGCGGCGAGTTCGACGCGCTGGTCGCCCTGGGCTGCATCATCCGCGGCGAGACCTATCACTTCGAACTGGTGGCCAACGAATCGGGCGCCGGCGTGTCGCGCGTGGCGCTGGACTTCGACATCCCGATCGCGAACGCGATCCTGACCACCGAGGACCTGCCCCAGGCCACCCTGCGGCAGCTGGAAAAGGGCCGCGACGCGGCTCGCGTCGCGGTCGAGATGGCGCTGCTCAAGCACCGGCTGGCGTGACGCGTCCGGCCATGGAACGCTCCGCCCCCGTCCGCCCGCCCCACGGCGGCACGCGCCGCTCGTCGACCAAGCCGCCGCGCTCGCGCGCGCGCGAATTCGCGCTGCAGGGTCTCTACCAGTACCTGGTCGGCGGCGGCGACGCGGCCGGCATCGATGCCTTCACGCGCGAGCTGCAGGGCTTCGCCAAGGCCGACGCCGTGCACTACGACGCCCTGCTGCACGGCTGCATCGAACTGGCGGGCGACCTGGACGCCCTGATCGTGCCCCTGCTGGACCGCGACCTGGGCCAGATCTCGCCGATCGAGCGCGCCTGCATGTGGATCGGTGCCTACGAGCTGCTGCGCTGTCCCGACGTGCCCTGGCGCGTGGTGCTGAACGAATGCATCGAGCTGGCCAAGGACTTCGGCGGCACCGACGGCTACAAGTACGTCAACGCCGTGCTGGTCGGCATCGCACCGCGCCTGCGCGAGGCCGAGGTCGCGGCAGACCAGGCGGCAGCCAAGAGCAAGCCATGAGGATTTCCGCCCGCGC
>CAYRHV010000545.1:0-1788 GCA_964424045.1 uncultured Ottowia sp.
CACCATCCTGCAATCGCTTCCCGCCGGCCACAAGGTCGGCATCGCCTTCTCCGGCGGCCTGGACACCAGCGCCGCCCTGCTGTGGATGCGCCAGAACGGGGCCATTCCCTACGCCTACACCGCCAACCTCGGCCAGCCGGACGAGGACGACTACGAAGCCATCCCGCGCGCCGCCATGAGCTACGGCGCGGAACAGGCGCGTCTGGTCGACTGCCGGGCCCAGCTGGCGCACGAGGGCATTGCCGCGCTGCAGTGCGGCGCCTTCCACATCCAGACCGCCGGCAGCGTCTACTTCAACACCACGCCCATCGGCCGGGCCGTCACCGGCACCATGTTGGTGAACGCGATGAAGGAAGATGACGTCAATATCTGGGGTGATGGCAGCACGTTCAAGGGCAATGACATCGAGCGCTTTTATCGCTACGGACTCCTGGCGAACCCGGCGCTGAAGATCTACAAGCCCTGGCTCGACCAGCGCTTCATCGACGAACTGGGCGGCCGCAAGGAAATGTCGGAATTCATGAAGAAGGCCGGATTTGACTACAAGATGTCGACGGAAAAGGCCTATTCGACCGATTCGAACATGCTGGGCGCGACGCATGAGGCGAAGGACCTGGAGTTCCTGGACAGCGGCATCCGCATCGTCAACCCGATCATGGGCGTCGCCTTCTGGAAGCCTGAGGTCGAGATCCGGCCCGAGGAAGTGCGCGTGCGCTTCGAGGAAGGCCAGCCGGTGGCGCTGAACGGCCGGGAGTTCGCCGACCCGGTGGCCCTGATGCTGGAAGCCAACCGCATCGGCGGCCGCCACGGCCTGGGCATGAGCGACCAGATCGAGAACCGCATCATCGAGGCCAAGAGCCGCGGCATCTACGAGGCACCGGGCATGGCGCTGCTGTACATCGCCTACGAGCGCCTGCTGAGCGGCATCCACAACGAGGACACGATCGAGCAGTACCGCGTCAACGGCCTGAAGCTCGGGCGCCTGCTCTACCAGGGGCGCTGGTTCGATTCACAGGCCATCATGCTGCGCGAGTCCAGCCAGCGCTGGGTGGCGCGCGCCGTCACCGGCGAGGTGACGCTGGAGCTGCGCCGCGGCAACGACTACTCGCTGCTCAACACCGAATCGCCCAACCTGACCTACGCGCCCGAGCGGCTGTCGATGGAAAAGGTGGAAGACGCGCCGTTCTCGCCGCTGGACCGCATCGGCCAGCTCACCATGCGCAACCTGGACATCACCGACACGCGCGGCAAGCTGGCGATGTACGCCAGGAGCGGCCTGCTGGAGCTGGACGCCGGCTCGATGCTGCCGCAGCTCGGGCACGAGCCGGACACGGCGTCATAGACAGCGCGGCACCAACAATCTGTTACCGCCACCTGCGGGCAAATCCCGATGGGCAAACCCGCCTGGCGCAGTTACATTTCACCCATCGGTGCCGCGCTCATGCACGCGCACAAGGGGCCGAGGAGACTGAAGCAAGCTGCGATTGACAACAAGACACAGACCGGATGGCACAAGTACCATCCGCATCCATGCCAGACATGGTTTCAGGGCGCCTGATGCAGGCGCCCTTTTCATTGCCCGTCGCACGGGCCGCCGCCGACGCAGCGCGCCCATGACACCTGCCGTCACGCTATCATCCGCATAGCATCGCGCAACTAGTGCAGTGTTTCGCCCTGACAGGTGCTTATAGCGAGTCGCCAAGGGGCCAGCTGCGCGGCGCGTGGTCGCAGGTATGGTGGGTCCATGTCAAGGCCACGCAACAAAGCAGATGGCCCCTTGGCGGCTCG
>CAYRHV010000546.1:0-1787 GCA_964424045.1 uncultured Ottowia sp.
GGCAGCAGCCTGCGTCCGGGCTGTGGTGGCAGCGGCCGGCTGTCGCGACGCCGCATTCGCCTTTCCAATGGGGAGCAAGACTCGTGTCGACCGTTCCGTTGCTGTCCGATGACGCTGCCTCGCCCCGTGCGCGGGCGGTGTTCGATGACATTCGTGCGACCCGGCAAACGGACCATGTCAACAATTTCTGGCGGGCCCTGGCTGCGGATCCGGCCCTGCTGGAATCGACCTGGGCCGAGGTCAAGCGCGTCATGGGGCAGCCCTCGGCGCTGGACGCGCTGACCAAGGAGCTGATCTACGTGGCCGTTTCCGTCGCC
This sequence comes from uncultured Ottowia sp., assembly GCA_964424045.1. Taxonomy (GTDB): domain Bacteria; phylum Pseudomonadota; class Gammaproteobacteria; order Burkholderiales; family Burkholderiaceae_C; genus Ottowia. Next base: position 318 of record CAYRHV010000546.1, read on the forward strand.
AACGGCTGCAGCTACTGCGTGCACTCGCACACGGCGTCGGCGCGCGCCAGGGGCATGAGCGCGGCGCAGCATGCGGACCTGCTGGCGGTGGTCGGGCTGGCCGCCAGGACCAATCACCTGGCGACGGCGTTGCAGGTGCCGGTGGATCCGGTGTTCGACGCCGAGGCCGATACCTGAGGGTTTCCGTCGGAGCGTCCCGGACATGCCCAGCCAGCGCCCGCTGATCGAGCAATGCAAGCGCGAGGCGCTGTTGCAGGCGTCGGGCATGATCGAGCGCAGCCTGCAGACGGCCAGCGCGGAGTTGCAGGAGGCGCAGCGCGGCTCGCGCTCGGTGGCGCGGCGCATGCAGCTCGATGATGCGCTGGCGGCACTGGAACGCCATGCCCCGACGGTGCGCAGCGAGTTCCCGCGCCTGTTGTTGGTCGGGATCGACAACGCCCTGGATGGGCCCGCGACCGCGGAGACGCGGCGCAAGACACCCGGCGAGGAATCGGTTCTGGCCCTGCTGGAAGAGGGCGAGGTCGCGCGCTTCGTCGAGGCCTCGCGCCTGCAGCAGAACGCGATGCCGCTGGTCGAGCGCACGCTGGGCGAGCTCGATTCGCTGGTGAGCTCGGCGCTCGGATTGCCGGTGGTGCGCGCCGATCTGAATCCGTTCCGGCCCGAGGTCCTGTGCAATGCGCTGATGGAGGTGTTGCAGGATCTGCCCGAGAGCGACGACATCCGCAGCCTCTGGGGGCGTCACCTGTCGACGCCATTCGCCACCGAGATCCGCGCGCTCTACGAGGCGCTGATCGAGATGCTCGAGGCGCAGGGCGTGGAGGAGGCACGCTATCGCGTCAAGCTGTCGGTCGGCGGCGGTGGCGGCGGTGGCGCGCAAGAGGGCACAGGGCACCCAGCCGATCCCGATCTGGAAGCTGGCTCGGGCGCGGCCAGTGGACCGGGCGGGGCTGGCGCGGCGCACGGGACGGGCTTCGCGGGCGCGGGCCGGCGGCGCAGCGGCCGCGGCGCCGGCGAGGCCGCTGCCGCGCCACGTGGCTACGTGCCGCGCATGAACGAGCTGTCGCGCAGCACGCCGGCCGTCGATACCGGCGTGCTGCACGATTTCCTCTACCAGCCGCAGTGGTTCGAGTCCCATGACGAGCCGCTGCCCGAGGGCTATTACCAGGCGGTCGAGGCCGAGCAGACGCGGGTGGCCGCGCGTGCCGAGCCGATCTACGACGATTCGCAGCGCGCTCTCGAGCTCGAGGCCCTGCGCGCCCAGGACGTGGTCGAGCGGGTGCCGCGCGAGGTCCGCATCGACGCCGTGCTGGCGCCGGCGCAGTGGGGCGAGTTCGCTTCCGGGCGGGCACGCACGCGGGCGCTGATGGCGCTCAAGGCCCAGGCGCGGCGCATCAGCCAGGTGCTGGGCCTGGACGCGGTGCGCATGCTGATCGAGCAGGTCGCCGGCGACGGCCGGGTGCTGGCGCCGGT
>CAYRHV010000547.1:0-1783 GCA_964424045.1 uncultured Ottowia sp.
GCACCCTGATGGGCCCCGACTTCGGCAAGATGCAGCGCATCCAGCCCGACATCGTGGCCTTCAACGGCATCGCCTTCCAGTACACCGACCATCCGCTGACGGCGCGCCCGAACGAGCGCGTGCGCCTCTACATGGTGAACGCCGGGCCCAGCCTGTGGAGCGCCTTCCACGTCATCGGCGCCATCTTCGACAAGGTCTATCCGGACGGCAATCCGGCGCATTCCCTGAGCGGCGTGTCCACCTACAGCGTGGGCCCCGGCGAGGGCATCGTGTTCGACGTCGTGATTCCCGAGCCGGGTCAATACGTGTTCGTCGATCACTCCTTCGCCCACCTGGACAAGGGTGCGGCCGGCGTGCTGGACATCCGCGAGCCCGGCGTCGAGCACGGCAAGCCGAACATCAGCAAGGCCGAAGGCGCGGCGGCAGCCGCACCAGCGGTGGCGGCGGCGCCCGAGGGCCCGTACAAGTTCGACCCCGATCGGGGCGCGCAGCTCTACGCCAACACCTGCGCCGCCTGCCACCAGGCCAGCGGCGCCGGCATGGCGGGCGCCTTCCCGCCGCTGGTCAAGAGCGCCACGGTGCTGGATGCCGATCCGACCCATCACATCAAGGTCATCCTGGAAGGCATGAGCGGCGAAGTGATCGACGGCGTCAGCTACCCGAGCCCGATGCCGCCGTTTGCCGCACAGCTGAACGACGTTGACGTGGCCGACATCGTGAACCACGAGCGCACCAGCTGGGGCAACCAGGGCAAGCTGATCACGGCCGACCAGGTCAAGGCGCTGCGCTAGCAGGGCTGGCGGCAGGGGCTCCCCCCGGGGCGCGTGTGAGGCGCCCCGGCCCCTGACACTTGATTTGACCCTGCTCAATTCCAGCCGATCGCGGCGGGACTAGACTGCATCCAGGATTCAAGGAGTGTGGACATGACGACCCCCAGCAGCCTGAAGATCATCCGCGACGAGCACTCGACCCTGGCAGCCATGCTGAAGTCGACGCGCATGCTGGTCGAGCGCGGTCCCCAGGATGATCCTCGAGGTTTCTTCGACGTGCTGCGGGCCATGCTGTTCTACATCGAGGAGTTCCCCGAGCGCCTGCACCACCCGAAGGAGACGGACCTGCTGTTTCCGCGCGTGGCCGCGGCGGCACCGGAGACGGTGGCGGCGATCACCCGGCTGGACCACGACCACGAATACACCGAGAAGGCGGTGCGCGACCTGCTGCACCTGCTGGTGGCCTGGGAAATGATGGGCGAGTCGCGGCGCGAGGCCTTTACCCAGACGTTCAAGCGCTACGTCGATCTCTACCTCGCGCACATGCGCATGGAAGAGGAGGAGGTGCTGCCGGCCGCCGTCAAATACCTGACGCCCGAGGACTGGCAGGCACTGGACGCCGCCTTCGAGGCGAATCGCGACACCATGACGAAGGCGCAGTCGCCGGATCAGGCCTACGACGAGCTGTTCTCGCGCATCGTGCGCGCGGCGCCGGCGCCGATCGGGCTGGGCTGAGCCGAGGGAGCGGACGAGCGGCTGCGCGGCGGCCGCCGTCGGCATTCGACCGCTGGGTGCGCACCGACTAGACTTGTCGGCATCTGCCGCTGTCTGGAGACGCCCCATGAAATCCCGCGCCGCCGTTGCCTTTGCGCCCGGCCAGCCCCTTGAGATCGTCGAGATCGACGTCGCGCCGCCGAAGCCGGGCGAGGTGCTGATCCGCATCACCCACACCGGGGTTTGCCACACCGACGCCTTCACGCTCTCGGGCGACGATCCGGAGGGGGTGTTTCCGG
>CAYRHV010000548.1:0-1778 GCA_964424045.1 uncultured Ottowia sp.
GCTGGAGCACCGCCTGATGGAGATGATGCGCCACGGCAACGAGAACATGCTGATCAGCGACCGGCTGCTGCGCTGGGCGCGCCAGCTGTTCCTGGTGGCGCGCGCGGTCGACCTGCCCGGCGTGCTGGCAAGCGAGATCCGGGCCCAGTTCAGCGTGCCGCAGGCCGCGCTCAAGCTCTGGGACGTGGCCGAGGTCTATGCCGACGAGCCGTTTGCCCAGGGCGCGGGCGAAGACGTGAGGATCTTCGCCAGCTCGCTGACCACGCCCTACTGTGGCGTCAATTCGGGCTTCGAGGCCGTGCAGTGGCTGGACGAGCCCGAGGCCGCGGCCTCGATCGCGCTGCTGCCGCTGCGCGCGCACCCCGACACGCCGGCCTTTGGCCTGCTGGTGCTGGCCTCGCCCGACGCCACGCGCTTCCAGGCCGACATGGCGACCGACTTTCTCGAGCGCATCGGCGAGCTGGCCAGCGCGGCGTTGTCGCGCATAAGAATGTGATCACCCCCGTGGCTCCCCCGGCAACGGCTGCCACTGGCATGGCCTGTTCCGCGACTATCTGAGCCCTCGAATTTCGCGCGCCACCGATGCTGCAAGCCAACGCGAAGACCGATCCTGGCGTCGTCGCACCGCTGTCGGCGCAAGACGCGGCCCTGGTGGCAGGCTACCTGACGCACGTGCGCGTCGAGAAGCGCCTGGCCGAGCGCACCTGCGCGCTCTACACGCTGGACCTGCAGAAGCTGGCCGCCTTTGCCGGTGCCGCCGGCGTGACGCTCACTGCCGTGCAGCCGGCGCACGTGCGGCGCTGGGTGGCGCAGATGCACGCCGGCGGGCGCAGCGGCCGCGGCATCGCCCTCATCCTGTCGGGCTGGCGCGGCTTCTATGCCTGGCTCGGGCGCGAAGGCCGGGTGCCGGCCAACCCGGTGCAGGACGTGCGTGCGCCGAAGCAGCCACGCCCCCTGCCCAAGGCCCTCGGCGTGGACGAGGCCGTGCAGCTGGCCGATTACGACGGCACGCAGGCGGGCGAGGACCCCTGGCTCGAGGCGCGCGACGCCGCCATGGTCGAGCTGCTCTACGGCAGCGGCCTGCGCGTGGGCGAGCTGGTCGGCCTGGACTGTGCCGCCAGCGACGCCGCCGCCCGTGCCGGGCGCGGCTGGATCGACCTGGCCGCCGCCGAGGTGCAGGTGCAGGGCAAGGGCCGCAAGCGCCGCAGCGTGCCGCTGGGCCGCAGCGCCGTCGCAGCGCTGACACGCTGGCTCGCCGTGCGCGAGCAGGTGGCCGCCGCTGAGGGCGCGACGCAGGCGCTGTTCATCGGCCGGCGCGGCACGGCGCTGACGGCGCAGTCGGTCTGGCAGCGCCTGCGCCGGCGCAGCCTGCAGGCCGGCCTGGCGACGCCGGTGCACCCGCACATGCTGCGCCACTCCTTTGCCAGCCACGTGCTGCAGTCCAGCGGCGACCTGCGCGCGGTGCAGGAGCTGCTCGGCCACGCCAACATCGGCACCACGCAGGTCTACACGCGGCTCGACTTCCAGCACCTGGCGCAGATCTATGACGCTGCGCACCCGCGTGCCCATGCGTCGCCGGAGGACGAGCCGACCGAGGACTGAGCCTGAATCCGGCAGTTGACCGCTGATCGTCGTCTTGAAACCCGCATGGATGTTGGCTGCAGCTGCACTGCTGGGGCTCACCTGCCGGGTGAGAGCGCTATGCGCCCACCAGCACCACCCGCGCCGCGCCATGCGGCGTTGCTCGTCGTGGCGCACACCAGTGCGCGGCCTCCTCG
>CAYRHV010000549.1:0-1763 GCA_964424045.1 uncultured Ottowia sp.
CGCTCGCCGCCGCCGAGGTAGAACTCCTGGATGTCGGGGTTGCGCTTGAGTTCCTCGGTGCTGCCGCTCATGACGATGTTGCCGTTCTCGATCAGGTAGGCGTGGTCGGCGACGTCGAGCGCGGCGCGTGCGTTCTGCTCGACCAGCAGCACGCTCGCGCCCTGGCTGCGGTTGATCTCGCGGATGATGGTGAAGATCTCCTTGACCAGCACCGGTGCCAGGCCCAGTGACGGCTCGTCCAGCATGATCAGGCGCGGCTCGGTGATCAGGGCGCGCGCGATCGCCAGCATCTGCTGCTCGCCGCCCGAGAGGTAGCCGGCCTTGCTTTTGGCGCGCTCGGCCAGGCGCGGGAAGTAGGTGTAGGCCTGCTCGCGCAGCTGGCTGAAGGGGGTCTTGGCGCTGCGCCCGGGGTAGGCGGCCAGCAGGTTGTCGTCGGGCGTCAGGTGCTCGAAGATGCGCCGGCCTTCCATCACGTGCACCAGGCCCAGGCGCACGCGCTCGGGCGGGCTGAGGGCGCCGATGTCCTGGTCCCGGAACATCACCTGGCCGCGCCGCACCTCGCCGCGCTCGGGCGCCAGCAGGCCGCTGATGGTCTTCAGCGTGGTCGACTTGCCGGCGCCGTTGGCGCCGAGCAGGGCCACCATGGAGCCCTCCTCGACGCTCAGGGAGACCCCTTTGATGGCAAGGAACACCTTGTCGTAGGCGACCTCGACATTGTTCAGGGTCAGCAGGCTCATTTCTTCTGCGCCTTGGCCTGGTCGTCCCGGATCAGCTGCCAGACCTCGTCCTGATAGGCCGTGGACCAGTCGCTCATGGGCGCCCACTGCTTGCCGTCCCACTCCGAGACCCGGCCCCAGCCGCCGCCCTGGTGGTCCTTGTCGGTGATGGTGAGCTTGGGCATCAGGCCCTCGGCGTCGAATTCCTTGAGCATCTCGTAGCCCTTCTTGAACTTCTCGCCCGTCAGCGGTGCGCCGAAGTTCTTCAGCGCCAGCTTGGCCGCCTCGACCGGAATGGCCATGCTGGCCACGCCGATGTTGTAGTAGGTGGTGCCCACCTTGGCCTTGTCGCCGGTGCCGTTGCCGGCATCGATCACCTTCTCGGTGATGCGCTTGAGAATCGGGTTGTCGGTGCCGGTGCTGACCAGGGTCACGCGCTTGACGCCGACCACCTCGTTGCCCTTGAAGGACTGCATGTCGCTCTCGGAGAGCCAGACCACGGAGTGGATGTCCTTGGCCGGGATGCCGTTGGTGACGGCGCCACGGATCGACACGCCCTGGCCCGGGCCAGCCCCCCAGATGATGACCTTGTCGGGCCGGTAGCGGCGCACCTCGGACCAGGTGGCGGCCTGCTCGGTGCCGGGGACCGGGTAGGGGAACAGCTTGACCTCGAAGTCCTTGCTGGCCGACACCTTGTTCAGCAGCTCGATCGGCTCCTTGCCGAAGGGCGAGTCGATGTGCACGAAGGCGATCTTCTTGCCCTTCAGGCCGCCCTCGTGCTCGTCGATGTACTGCAGCAGCAGGGCCGCCTGCGAGCGGTAGATGGCGGCCGAGGGAAAGACGTAGGGGAAGGCCTGGCCGTCGGCAGCGTCGGCGCGGCCGTGGGCGAAGGCGATCATCGGCAGGTGGTCCTCGTCGGCGCGCGGCATCAGGGCGTTGGCCACCGGCGTGCTGAGGAAGTCAAAGAACAGCGCGCCCGCGGCCTTGGCCTCGTTGTACTGGGCGATGCCGCGCTCGGGGTAGCTGGCGTGGTCCTTGATGATGAGC
>CAYRHV010000550.1:0-1762 GCA_964424045.1 uncultured Ottowia sp.
TGACCACCGACAACGACGCCATGCTGGCGCGCTTTGCCGCCGCCATCGACGCCTTCGGCGGCAGCACGGGCTGGTGGAACCGCCTGCTGGGCGACAGCGGCTCGCGCGTGAACCTGAAGAAGGAAGGCATCTTCGCGCTCGTGCACGGCGTGCGCAGCCTGGCGCTGGCGCATCGCCTGCGCGAGACCGCGACCACGGCCCGCATCGACGCCCTGGTCGCGGCCGGGGCCTTCAATGCCTCGATGGGCAGCGACCTGCGCGATGCCCTGCAATGGCTGTTGTCGATCCGCCTGAAGGCGGGCCTGGCCGAGCTGGAGCGCGGCGAGCCGGTGTCGGGCGAGGTCGACCCGGCGGCGCTCTCGACGCTGGAGCGCGACCTGCTGAAGGACGCCCTGGACGTGGTCAAGCGCTTCAAGGTGCTGCTGCGCCAGCGCTTCCGGCTCGGTTCCATGTAGGCGGCGCGGGCGGGAGGCGGCGGCTCGTGGACCCGATCGGCTCGATGAAGCGCAGCTGGCAGCAGCGCCAGTTGCGGGACCCGGCCTGGCAGTTCCTGTTTGAGGCGCCGCCGGCGGGGCAGTGGGTGTCGCTGGCCTGCACCACCACCGGCCATGACGTGGCGCACGACGAGATCCTGGCGATCGCCGCGGTGCCGATCGAGGGCACGCGCATCCTGGCCAGCGAACGCCTGGAACTGCTGGTGCGGCCCGGGCACGAGCTGTCGGTGGAAACGCTGCAGGGCCTGGGCCTGCGCCAGCAGGAGCTGGCAGCCGGGGTATTGCCGTCCGAGGCCGTGCAGCGGCTGCTGCGCTTCGTCGGCGCGCGCCCGCTGGTGGGCTACTTCCTGGAGTTTCACATCGCCATGATCGACCGCATTGCCCGGCCGCTGCTGGGCGTCGGGCTGCCGCAGCCCAGGATCGACGTTTCGGCGCTCTACTACGAGCACCGGTTCCGCCAGCTGCCCCTGCACCAGCAGAACGAGCGCGCCGACATCGACCTGCGCTTTGCCAGCATCGTGGCGCAGCTCGGCCTGCCGCCCCGCCCGTTGAACGGCGCCCTGGAGCAGGCGGTGATGGCCGCGCTGGCCTTCGTCAAGCTACGGGCTCTGCGGGCGGCCGATTGAGGCCACATGACGAATGACACCGGCTGACGCCGGCATGACGGATGACCAGACCGGTCATTTGTCATCCAGACGCCGCGAGGTCATCTGTCATTTGCATGAGAAAAGGGCCCGCAGGCCCTTTTTCTGACGCACGCCCCGGCGGCGGGGCGTGCAGCCCTCATCTCGAATCACAATCAAAATGCATGACAGATGACGCCGGCTGACGCCGGCATGACGGATGACCAGACCGGTCATTCGTCATCCAGACGCCGCGAGGTCATCTGTCATTTGCATGAGAAAAGGGCCCGCAGGCCCTTTTTCTGACGCACGCCCCGGCGGCGGGGCGTGCAGCCCTCATCTCGAATCACAATCAAAATGCATGACAGATGACGCCGGCTGACGCCGGCATGACGGATGACCAGACCGGTCATTTGTCATCGAAGCGCAGCGAGGTCATCCGTCATTCGTCATCTCGAACGCAAGTTCGGAGTCAGTGGTCCGACGCCTTGGAGGCACCCAGGCCGGTTTCCGAGCGCACCTGCTGCGCCGGGAAGGCGGCGCGCTCGCTGGCGGCGCGTTCGCTGCGGTCCAGCACCGAGAACAGCCAGACGCCGACGAAGCCGATCGTCATCGAGAACAGCGCCGGCGAGGTGTAGGGGAACC
>CAYRHV010000551.1:0-1761 GCA_964424045.1 uncultured Ottowia sp.
CGGCCGGGGCGTCGCGCAGGCCCTGCACCAGGCGCGTGGCCAGCTCGCGCACCTGACCGGCCTGTGCCGCGTCGTCGACTCGTGCCAGCGGCAGCAGGGCCGGCAGGCAGTCCGGCTCGGGGCGGTGCCAGGCGGCGGTGATGGCGGCGCGCAGCGGGGTTTGCGGCAACACGGCCTGGGCGAAGGCGAGGAAGGGTTGCACCTCGTGCGCCGATTCGGGTTGCACCTCATCGGATGTGCTTCCGTCCTCGGCGCCGGGTGTGCCCAGGTGGATCGTGGCGTGGCCGCGCTCGATCGCGTCGACATACAGCAGCGCCGCCTGTTTGACGAGCCAGTGGGGAGTGCGGCCGATCTGCTGGGCAGCGCCACGGATGCGCTCGCGCAGAACCTGGTCGACCTTGATTCCGATGGTGGTGGACATGAGAGCGAGGTGAAAATGGGGGCGGAATCGGGTTGTCAGTGCAACCGTCGAGACTCGAAGTATTGATCAGGTGTAACCTAAATCAAATAAGGGTTAACCCTGTTTTTCTTTCAATTTCTGAGGCTGTGCACGCTGCAGCCCAGCTTGCCTTTTGTTTCTCGATCCGCCCGTGCGGGGCTTGTCAATCCGGCGCTTTTTCTGAAAGATCGGGCAGTTTTGCCTTGACCAAGGAGAAGGGTTTGATGGTGCAGACGAAAAGCGCGTCGCGTGGCGCGCGGGCCACGGTGCTGCCGGCGGGCCTGTGCCTGCTGCTGGCGGCCTGTGGCGGGGGTGGCGACGATGAGACCGAGCCATCGTCCAGCGGATCTGCGCCGCCACCGATTGCCGCCCCTGCGCCCGCTCCAACCCCGGCGCCCACACAGGCACCAATACCGACGCTCCCTGCCGGGACACAGGCCTGTGGCGACATGAATGCCCTGTTGGCGGCCATCAATGCCGCACGCGCCGAGGCCCGCGTCTGCGAGAACGGGGGGTCAACCTTGCCCGCGGTGACGCCGCTGCAGTGGAATACGGCCCTGGCCGCGGCGGCCCAGCGCCATTCCATCGACATGGCGCAGAACAACCACTTCAGTCACACCGGCACCGACGGCAGCTCGGCGGGCGCGCGCATCTCGGATGCCGGCTACAACGCCACGGCCTGGGGCGAGAACATCGCCGCCGGTTACGGCTCGGTCAGCGAGGTGATGGCGGGCTGGCTGGACAGCCCGGGCCACTGCAGGAACATCATGTCGGCCAACTACGCCGACTTCGGCGCCAGCTGCGTGTATCGCAGCAACACGACCTACCGCAGCTACTGGACCACCGATTTCGGCCGCACAAGCCGGTGAACCGGGGGCGCGCCGACCGGGCCGGTCAGCGCCGCATGCATGCTGCGGATTCGCGACCAGGATGGGCTCGCGGGGCAGCGCCGCCGCGCCCCTGGGACGCCCTCACCAGGATCGCATTCAACCTGAATCCGACAGTTGACCGCTGATCGTCGTCTCGAAACCCGCATGAATGTTGGCTGCGGCTGCACCGCTGAGGTCCACCTGTTGGGTGAGAGCGCTATGCGCCCGCCAGCACCACCCGCGCCGCGCCATGCGGCGTTGCTCGTCGTGGCGCACACCAGTGCGCGGCCTCCTCACGTCTTGCCTGGCACGCCGGGGGCGGCACTGGCAGGCACATCCAACTGCCGGATTCAGGTTCAAGAATATGACGAATGGCGCCGGACGGTGTCCACCCGGCCTACGACACTGCAGTCATTGAAGCGCAGCGAAGTCATTCGTCATTCGTCATCGCGA
>CAYRHV010000552.1:0-1757 GCA_964424045.1 uncultured Ottowia sp.
ACCCATGTCCAGACTCAACCAGTCAAGAAACAACCTCTTGACGCTTCACAACTAGCGATGGTGTTACTGAGTGTCAATCCGGGTTTTCCGTTCGGCGCTCTGCCGCGAGTCCCCTGCGCGACAGCAGCCCGTCTATCGGCCAGGAGTGTGGGCGGTAGAAGGCGCCGAAGCGAAACGTGCGAAAAGCGAGGGCAGCGTGGTGATGCCGACAAGCCCAGGGTGACCCCCTGGGTGCAGTCGGTCGCACCGCGATGGACCGGTTTCTCGCGCGGTGCAGCCGGCGCACCTTCTGCCGCCCACGCTCCCAGGCATGGAGGACGCGATCAGGCCGGGTCCGATGGATTGCCGGAAAAGAAGACGGCCTCGTGCGTGCCGAAGCGCTTCATCAGCTCCCCCTGCACGGCGGCGGGCGTGAGCGGGCGCCCCGCCCGCTCGCGCGCGAAGGCGGTGGCTGCCTGCGGGTCGTCGTGGAACTTGCGATAGAGCCGCGCCAGCTGGTCCTCGTCCACCCAGCCGAGCTCGACCTGCTCGTCGATGCGACCGGCGCGGATCAGCGCCGGGTCCAGGCGCTCCAGGTGATTGGTGGTCATGAACAACACCGTGCCCTCCTGCGTTGCCACGCCGTCGAGTGCGTTGAGGAAGCCGCTGAACGACAGCCGCACCTGGCCATGCGCGGCGTCGCGCGCGTGAAAGAAGGCGTCCACGTCCTCGATCAGCAGCAGCGAGCGCTGCGGCACCGCCGCCAGCAGGGTGTGGATTTTCTCGTCCGTGACGATGGGCGAAGCCAGGCTCAGGGTGCAGACGTTCAGGCCCAGTTCGCTGGCCAGCGCGGTGACGAGCGAGGTCTTGCCGGTGCCGGGCGGGCCGTGCAGCAGGTAGCCGCGGCGCCAGGGAATGCCCAGCTCGGCGTAGCGCGCGCGGCTGGCCAGGAAGCGCTGCAGGTCGGCCAGCAGGCTCTCGGCCTGGCCCGCCTTCAGCACCACCGAGGACAGCGGCCGGCGCGAGCCCAGGCGCGCGCGCATCCAGTCGCCGCCGTGGAACGGGTTCGGGATGTAGACCGAAAGCGTGTCGGTCTCGCGCGCGGCGCGAGCGGCGATGGCCGCCTGCAGGAAGCTCTCGAGGTAGGCGGGCGAGCGCCCCAGCACCGACAGGCTGATCTTCTCGAACACGGCCTGCCCGACCTGCAGCTCGCGCCGCAGCCAGAGCCAGCGCCCGTCGATGCGCAGCAGATGCACGCCCTCGCCCGGACTGAGGAAGGCGCGCGGCGGCTGGCCGGCGCGCAGGTCCTCGGCCAGGCTCTGGTATTCGGTGCCGCGGCGCACGCTGCGCGCGGTGAACTGGTTCACCCCCGCCAGGCCGGGGTGCTGGTCCATGTGCTCGACCAGCGCCGCGAACAGGAACTCGTCGCGCGAATCCACCGACAGCGTGCTGACGAAGAAGCGCCGCCCCCACTGCAGCAGCAGGCCGGGCACGTCCTTGAGCCAGTAGGCCAGCGCGCCGGCCGCCGCCAGCAGGGCCGCCTGCAGCGCGGGTTGCGAGAGCCAGCCGGTGGGTTCCATGGCCATGGCGCGATCGCGCGGTGGTTGAAGCAGGCCCGATTGTGGCGCCGCGCCCGACCGCGGCCCGATGCGCGGCATCCGCCGGGGCACGGGCAAGAGCAGGAGCAAATCGAGGCCCATGATGCGGCGCTCCCGCCATGCCTCAAATCTACAATGGCGAGGATGGAGTTGCGCGCCCTCGCCCTGCAAGCCCTGGCC
>CAYRHV010000553.1:0-1756 GCA_964424045.1 uncultured Ottowia sp.
TTCAGCGCCGACGACCTGCTGGGGGTGATCTTTTCGCGCTTTTGCATCGGGAAGTAAAGCAAGGTCGACCGACGTGCAGCAGTTTTTCTCGGTCGAACAGTCTGCAAAAGGGCGATCGCACTTCGCTCACGTCACCACGAGCCAGATCCCGGGACTCAAGGGATAAGAGAACTGCTGATATCCGTCTGCCATCGTTCTTGGTTTTTAATTAGCCGGGAGTCAATTTTTCAATCAGCGGAAGTATTTATTACAATCAGCCGAAGTTAATTCTTTCAATTAGCCGATGCTGGATGACGTTTTCCATCCCCGTCAGGCCGCGCATCCGTTGCGCGAGGCGCTGGCCGATTCGCCGGTGGTGCTGGTGCATGGGCCACGCCAGTGCGGCAAGACTACGCTGGCACGGTGGGTCGGTGGACCGCTGGGCTACGAATACCTGAGCTTTGATGATGACACGGTGCGTGCGGCGGCCGAGGCGGATCCGATCGGCTTCGTGGACGGACTCCCGCAGCACGTGATTCTGGACGAGATCCAGCGTGTACCCGCGCTGTTCACCACGCTCAAGCACGCAGTGGACCGGCAGCGCAGCCCAGGGCGTTTTCTGCTGACGGGCTCGGCCAACGTGCTGCTGCTGCCGCAACTGGCGGATTCCCTGGCCGGGCGGATGGCGGTGTTGCGCCTGCACCCGCTGGCGCAGTGCGAGCTGGCCGACCGACCAGGCGTGTTTCTGGATACCTTGTTTCAGGCCCGCTTCACGACCGAACGCCGGGAACGGCTGGGGCCGCGGCTGGCCGAAGCCATCGTGGCGGGCGGCTACCCAGCCGCACTGGCGCGGCCGGTGGGCCGGCGACGCCGAGCCTGGTACCGCGACTACATCGACGCGCTCGTGCAACGTGACGTGCGTGACCTGAGTCGCATCCACTCGCTGGACACGTTACCGCGACTCCTCGCACTCGCAGCAGCGCAGACGGCGCAGTTGTTCAACGCCAGCGACCTGGCGGCGCCGTTCCAGCTCAGCCGGCCCACCATTGCCGACTATGTGACGCTGCTGGAGCGCGTGTTCCTGCTGGAGCGGTTGCCACCTTGGCACAGCAATCGGATCAGCCGCCTGGTCAAGACGCCCAAGCTGCACCTGGGCGATACGGGCCTGGCCTGTGCGCTGCTGGGGGTCGACGCCACCGCACTGGCCGCCGACCGGACGCTGCTGGGTCATGTACTGGAGACCTTTGTGTTCCAGGAGCTGCGCCGCCAGGACAGTTGGGCGGAAAGCCCAGCGAATTTCCTTCACTATCGCGACCGCGATGGCGTGGAGGTGGATCTCGTGATCGAGCGTGGCACGCGCGCCCTGGCGGGCGTGGAGGTCAAGGCCGCTGCGACCGCCACGATCCGGGATTTTCGCGGTCTGAAAAAGCTGCGCGACGCTACGGGCGAGCGGTTTGCGGCGGGCGTGCTGTTGTATGACGGGCAAGCCACGCTGAGCTTTGGCGACCGGCTGTTTGCAGTGCCGATCAGCGCGCTGTGGCGGGCGTAACGCCAGGGTCCGCGGCGTACGCGAAACAGGATATCCAGCCACACCGGACACGGCTTCAAACCCAAGGCAACGCTGAACAAGTCCCCCCGATGCGACACGCTCTGCATGGGGACGGGATGCAAGGCTGAGTGCCGCGGCTTGCGAGCATTTGCAACGCCGATGCAGCAAGATCACAGGCCCGCGATCGCCCTGCCTGCGACCCGCCTTTGGGCTCCTGTGCTACGTTGC
>CAYRHV010000554.1:0-1753 GCA_964424045.1 uncultured Ottowia sp.
CACTGCAACCGCTGCAGCTCGACGTGGTGTCGGCGCAGTCGCAGGTGGTGTATGGGCGCGTCGGCAACAACGTGGCGCTGGCGACGTTCCAGCGACATGGGCTGACGGCGGCGGCCGTGCCGACGGTGCTGCTCAGCAACACGCCGCACTACCCGACGCTGCACGGGGGCGCGCCGCCGGATGAGTGGTTCGCCGGTTGGCTCCAGGACCTGGTGGCGCGTGACTGCCTGCGCCGACTGCGCCTGGTGCAGCTCGGCTACCTTGGCAATCCGGCGCAGGCGCAGGCCCTGGCGCGCTGGATCGCGGCGCGCCGGGCGACGCTGCCCGAGCTGCGCGTGCTGATCGACCCGGTGATCGGCGACTGGGACAAGGGTATCTACGTCGATCCGGCGCTGGTGCAGGCCTACAGCGACGAACTGCTGGGACAGGCGACCGGGCTGCTGCCCAACAGTTTCGAGCTGGGCACGCTCACCGGCGCGCCGGTGCAGACCCTGGACCAGGTGCTGGCGGCAGCGCGCCAGCTGCTGGGGGGCCAGACGCGCTGGGTCGTGGTGACCAGCGCCGCACCGGACACATGGCCGTCCGGCCGCATGCGCGTTGCCGTGGTGTCCACCGAGGGGACGCAGGTGATCGAGCACGAGCGCGTCGACGCCGCGCCCAAGGGCACGGGCGACCTGTTCAGCGCCACGCTGGGCGCCCGCCTGCTGGCCGGCGCCGCGCTGGCCGAGGCCGCCCAGGCGGCCTGCGACGCGGTGGTGGCGGCCGTCACGCTGACGCACCGCGAGGCCTGCGCCGAGTTGCTGCTGCCTGACTGATACCGAACTGCATTCAAAAACCTGACGAGCGGTGCCGGACGGTGCCGGCATGATCCACGACGCCGCAGTCATTGAAGCGCAGCGAGGTCATTCGTCATTCCGAACGCAAGTTCGTATGAAGCCGGCGCGGCGGCCGCGCCGCTGCATCCCTGGAAATTCGGGCACGCCTTGCCGTGGCCGGCCACGGCGCGCCCGGCACCGGCTGGCGACGCTGCCTCCCCATCATGAACCGCCTGCCGCGCAGCCCGGCCGGGCGCCGCTGGCGTGGTGTTCCCGCGTGCGCTTCGCTCATTCCGAAAAAGCGCGCATATTTTTACAAAGCAATCGCTTGAATTAATTCAAGGGATCGGTTATCGTCGAGGCATGAACAGCCCGTCTGCCGACCCACGGACTGCCGCGACCCCGCCGGTGCGGCGCGGCCGTCCGCGCAAGACGGTGCAGGAGCGCGAGGAGAGCGAGCGCCGGGCCGAGCTGCTGCAGGCCGCCGCGCGGCTGTTTCGCAGCCAGGGCTACGACGCCACCAGCACGCGCGACATCGCGACCGCCGCGGGCATGCAGAGCGGCTCACCGTTCTATTATTTCGAGAGCAAGAGCGCCATGCTGCATGCCGTCATGCAGGCTGGCATGGCCGAAGTCTCGGCGAGCCAGGCACAGCTGCTGCGGCAGCTCGGCGCGCGCGCGCCGGCGCTCGAGCGGCTGCGTGCCCTCGTCCGGCACCACCTGGGCGTGGTCGTCGGGCCGGACAGCCACTTCATCCCGGTCATGCTCTACGAGTGGCGCGCACTCACGCCCGAGCAGCGGCGCGAGATCGCTGCGCAGAAGGACGACTACGAAGGCGCCTGGATGCCGGCGCTGCGCGCCCTGCACCGCAGCGGGCAGCTGAAGGCGCGGCCGGCGGTGGCGCGCCTGCTGATTTTCGGCGCGCTCAACTGGGCGGC
>CAYRHV010000555.1:0-1748 GCA_964424045.1 uncultured Ottowia sp.
CGCAGCACGGCCGCCAGCCGCCGGTCGCGCACGCCGTGGGCGCGCAGGCTGTCGAGCGTCTGGCGCGCATAGTCGAGCGTGCTGCCGTAGCGGCCGCGCGCATGGCGGAAGATCTCGCCATACTGCACCGGCGTCAGCTCGCCGGTATAGGAAGGGCTGCGGCGCGAGAGCGTGAAGGCCAGCGCCGAGACCGGGCCGCGCGGGGTGGCACAGCGCAGCCAGCGCGGATCGTAGACGCCGCTGGGCATCTCGCGTTCCCACAATTGTTCGAACACGGCGTCCGCATTCCGGGCCGGGATACGGTAGACGACGCCCTGGCAGCTGCCGCCGGGCAACAGCGCGAACACCAGCCCGGGCCGCTCGGGCGTGCCGCGATTGACGCGGCTCCACATCGACAGCGCCCGATGCCAGCCGTGTACGCGGGCCGGCTCGCGCGCCGCGGCCTCGAAGTCGGGGCGCCAGATCAGCGAGGCATAGCCGAACACCCAGAGGTCGGCATGGGCTCCGGCGCGGTGGTGCCATTCCGCACGCGCCTGCACCAGCATGCGCTCCGGATCGCGCCCCTGGGGACGCAGGTGCCGGTAGGGCGCATAGGCAGCACTGGTGGCAGTCATGTCGCGACTTTATACAATTCGCCATCAAATTGCGGAGCATGAAAGCAATGGCAACAGAAGATGACGATCAACTGGGCCTGGTCATGGGACTGCTGGTCGGGGTGATCCTGCTCGTGATCAGCCTGGTCTTCGGGATTGGCCTCTACCAGAAGAACAAGGCGGTGGTCGCGGCCTCGACGGCGCTGGCGTCGGGGGCGGTGACGACCGCTGGCGCGGTGAACGGCGCTGTGGCAGCAGCGGCGCCGGGCGCGGCCGCAGGACCGCTCGCCAATGCGCAGCCCGACGCCGATGCGGGCGCCAGCGTGCGGGTCGAGGACGGAGTGGTCAAGTTCTACTTCGCCACCGGCAAGGCCGAGCTTGCCGAAGGCGCGCCCGAGGCCCTGGGCGACGTTGTCAAGGGCGTTGCCGCCGGCAAGACGGCGGTGATCAGCGGTTTCCACGACGCCACCGGCGACGCAGCGCGGAACGAGGAACTGGCCCGGCAGCGTGCCTTCGCCGTGCGCGATGCACTGGCGGCACTCGGCATCGGCGAGGACAAGCTGGAGTTGCGCAAGCCCGAGGTCACCACCGCCGACGGCAGCAATGCCGAGGCGCGCCGGGTCGAAGTGACGCTTGAGTAGGTCGGGCAGCTGCCCCGTCCGCCATCAGAAAGCCCGGCCTCGGCCGGGCTTTTTCCTGTCCGCGGCGAACTGCCGGGTCGCGCGGTCAGCGCAGGCCGCCGCCGGCCGCTTCCTGGGCGCGCTGGATCAGCTCGATCTTGTAGCCATCGGGGTCGGTCACGAAGGCGATCACCGTCGTGCCGCCCATGACCGGGCCGGCCTCGCGCGTGACCTGGCCGCCCGCGGCCTTGATGCGTTCGCAGGCCGCGTAGGCGTCGGGCACGCCGATGGCGATGTGGCCGTAGGCCGTGCCCATCTCGTATTCGGTCGTGCCCCAGTTGTAGGTCAGTTCGATCTCGGCCTGTCCCGGGTTGCCACCCTCGTAGCCGACGAAGGCGAGCGAATACTTGTATTCGGGGTTCTCGGAGGTGCGCAGCAACTGCATGCCCAGCACCTGGGTGTAGAAGTCGATCGAGCGCTGGAGGTCGCCCACGCGCAGCATGGTGTGCAGGAGTCTCATGGCCCAATGTTAAGG
>CAYRHV010000556.1:0-1744 GCA_964424045.1 uncultured Ottowia sp.
GAAGTCAATATTCCTGTGGGTTTCAAGACGATGATCAGCGGTCGACTGCCGGATTTGGGCTCAGCGATTGCCGTTGCCCAGCACCAGCGCGCGGTCGCGCACCCGGCTCATGCCGTCGGCCAGGCGCCGCACGCGGCCGGCGCGGCGCAGCGCGGCTTTCAGGAAGGCCATCATCAGCGGGCCGCTGTCCAGCACGTCGCCGGCCGGGCTGCTGCCGTTCATCTGGAATTCGGGGTGCCACTGCACGCCCAGCACGAAGGGATAGGCGGTGTGGCGGATGGCCTCGGGCACGCGGTCGATCGGGCTGCGTGCCTCGATCACCAGACCCTTGCCGAGTTCGCCCACGCACTGGTGGTGGATGCTGTTGACGCGCCGGGGCTCGTAGCCGTAGATGTCCGACAGGCGCGAGCCGGGCACGAAGTGCACCTCGTGGATCAGGCTGTCGTAGCGCTCCAGGTCGAGGTGGCCGATGGCGCCCGGCCACTGGGTCGGGATGTCCTGCACCAGGGTGCCGCCGAAATAGACGTTCAGCAGCTGCGCGCCGCGGCAGATGCCCAGCACCGGCTTGCCGGCGTCGATGAAGCCGCGCAGCAGGTCGAGCTCGTATTCGTCGCGGATCGCGTCGCACTCCATGTCCTCGCGCCAGGGCTGGGCGCCGTAGAACTTGGGGCAGATGTCGGTGCCGCCCTGCAGCACCAGGCCGTCGAGGTTGCCCACCAGGTCGGCCACCGGCGGGCGCCGGCGCGGCGCGATCGTGCGCGTGTCGACGAAGGGGATCATCAGCGCCACCACGCCGTGCGACATGATCCACTGCGCCATGTTGCTTTCCAGGAACTGCAGGCGCTTGCGTGGCAGGCCGGAACCCGCCGGCGGTTGATGCAGCAGGCGGGCCGAGATGCCGATGCGCAGGGTCATGCGCTGATTGTTCCATGGAAGGCAGACACGCGGGGCGCGGCCAGCGTGACAGGGTTGCGCAAAAGCGCATGAAAGCGGGCCGCTTGTCGGTGAAAGGCGACGACGGCGCGCGTCCCGGCCCGGCGGCTCACTCGTGGCGAAAGCGTCGGCTGGCCTGGCGGATCACCTCGCCCAGCAGTTCGTCCTGCTGCAGGCGCTCGCGCAGCCAGCGGGCGTCGTTGCGGTCGGCGCGCACCAGCGCGTGCAGCCGGTCAAGCGCGCCGGCGGCCTGGCAGCTGGCGGCAAACGGTGCCAGCCGGTCGAAGGTGGACAGCAGGTGCTCGCGCAGCGCCAGGTGCCCGCCGCTGGCCGGATCGACGTAGATCGCGTCGAGCCCGAAGCGGCAGGCCTGGAAGCGGTTGTAGCTGTAGACGAGGTAGTCGTCCTCGGTCGGCGTGAACGGGCGCTCGGCCTGGAACCAGGCGGCCAGCGACTGCACGAAGCCGGCCAGCGCGGCGGCGTGGCCGATCGTCAGCGGGGTGTCGAACACGCGCACCTCGATGGTGCCGTATTCGGGCTTGGGCCGGATGTCCCAGTAGAAGTCCTTCATGCTCTGCACCACGCCGGTGTGCGTCATCTTGTCGAAGTACTGGGCGAACTCGGCCCAGGTCAGCACGCAGGGCGCGCGGCCCGAGAGCGGGAAGGCGAACACCGAGTTCAGGCGCGCCGAGTCGAATCCCGTGTCCTGGCCCTGCACGAAGGGGCTGGACGCGGCCAGCGCGATGAAGTGCGGGATGTAGCGCGACAGGCAGTGCAGGGTGTAGAGCGCGCTGTCGGCGTCCGGGCAACC
>CAYRHV010000557.1:0-1739 GCA_964424045.1 uncultured Ottowia sp.
GTCATGGCCTCGCACTGGGTCGGGTTCACCTTGCCCGGCATGATGGACGAGCCGGGCTCGTTTTCCGGGATGTGGATCTCGCCCAGGCCGCTGCGTGGCCCGCTGGCGAGCCAGCGCACGTCGTTGGCGATCTTCATCAGGCTGGCAGCCAGGCCCTTGAGCGCGCCGTGCGCCTGCACCAGGCCGTCGCAGGAGGCCAGCGCCTCGAACTTGCTCGGCGCGGTGACGAACGGCAGGCCGGTGAGGTGCGCCAGTTCCTCGGCCACGCCCTCGGTATAACCCTTGGGCGTATTCAGCCCGGTGCCGACCGCCGTGCCGCCCAGCGCCAGCTCGTGCAGGTGTGGCAGCGCCGCGCGCACGTGACGTCCGGCATGGGCGAGCTGGGCCGCCCAGCCGGAGATCTCCTGTCCCAGCGTGACGGGCGTCGCGTCCTGCAGATGAGTGCGGCCGATCTTGACGATGTCGGCGAATTCACGCGCCTTGGCGTCCAGGGTTTCGTGCAGCCGCGCCAGCGCCGGCAGCAGGTGGCGCTCGATCGCCTCGGCCGCCGCCAGATGCATCGCCGTCGGATAGGTGTCGTTGCTCGACTGGCTCTTGTTGACGTCGTCGTTCGGGTGCACCAGGCGCTGCTCGCCGCGCTGGCCGCCCATCAGCTCGCTGGCGCGGTTGGCCAGCACCTCGTTCATGTTCATGTTGGTCTGGGTGCCCGAGCCGGTCTGCCAGACCACCAGCGGGAACTCGCCGTCGTGCTGGCCGGCCAGCACCTCGTCGACCGCGCGCACAATGGCGCCGGCCTTGGTCGGGTCCAGCTTGCCCAGGCGCTCGTTGACCACGGCGGCAGCGCGCTTGACGCGCGCCAGCGCACGGATGATCTCCAGCGGCTGGCGTTCGCCGCTGATCCTGAAATTGAGCAGGGAGCGCTCGGTCTGGGCGCCCCAGAGCTGCTCGGCAGGGACTTCGATCGGGCCGAAGGAATCGCGCTCGATGCGCATGGGGCGGGCGGGTTCGGTCATGTTCATCGTCTCGGCAGCAGGATCCAGGCGCATACGGTAGCAGACAGTTCAAGACCCTGGCGCGACCGCACGCAAGCCGAGCCCCAGCACGGCCCGGGGAAAAAGTGGCGCTCGGCGATGGACACGGGATAATCTTCGGGTTTCTCCCAATCCCAGGCCGAATCCCATGACCACCACCATCCAGCAAGACGACCTGATCGAATCCATCGCTGCCGCGCTGCAGTACATCAGCTACTACCACCCGGCCGACTACATCCAGCACCTGGTGCGCGCCTGGGAGCAGGAGCAGAGCCCGGCGGCGAAGGACGCGATGTCACAGATCCTGACCAACAGCAAGATGTCGGCCTTCGGTCACCGCCCGATCTGCCAGGACACCGGCATCGTCAACGTCTTCCTCAAGGTCGGCATGGACGTGCGCTGGGGCGGCTTCACCGGCAGCCTGGAGGACGCCATCAACGAAGGCGTGCGCCGCGCCTACACGAACCCCGACAACCCGCTGCGCGCCAGCGTGGTGGCCGACCCCCTGTTTGCGCGCAAGAACACGCGCGACAACACCCCGGCCGTGATCAGCGTGCAGATCGTGCCCGGCGACCGGCTCGACGTCACCGTCGCGGCCAAGGGCGGCGGCAGCGAGAACAAGTCGAAGATGATCATGCTGAATCCGAGCGACAGCCTGGTCGACTGGGTGCTCGAGACCGTGCCCACCATGGGCGCCGGCTGGTGCCC
>CAYRHV010000558.1:0-1732 GCA_964424045.1 uncultured Ottowia sp.
CCGGTCAGCCCGTTGCGTTCGAGCAGGTCCATCACCAGTTCCAGCCGCAGCAGCGGGCTCTCCAGGGCCAGCAGGCGCTGCTTGAGCTGCAGCGGCAGGGGCAGCAGCTCGCACCAGCGGTTGGCGACCCAGCCACAGTCGTCAAAATGGTGACTGTCCTCCGGCGGCGGCTGGACCGGTCCCGCGTGTGCCTGCAGGCCGGCGTAGACGCGCTGCAGCGCACGGGCTGCGGGTTGCAGGTCGTCGGGCAGGGGCAGCTCCGGCTCTGCGGGCAGCAGTTTCAAGTCGGCCACCCACAGGCCGTGGCGCAGCAGTTCGGAATGCTCGATGCGAAAGCGCTCGCTGCCCCGGCATTCGACCAGCAGCAGGCCGGGTTGCGCCTGCTCCAGCGCCGTCACGTGGGCCAGGGTGCCGACGGCTTCGAGTTGCTCGACAGGCGCGCCGGCAACGCGCACCTCGTGTCCCTGGCGCAGGGCGACGACGCCGAAGGGCTGGCCGGACCGGTGGCTGCGGCCGATCAGGTCCAGGTAACGCACCTCGAACACACGCAGCGACAGCCGACCGCCCGGAAACAGCACCGTGCCGAGCGGGAACAGTGGCAGTGAATGGAGCGCGGGGGCAGTCATGGCGTCAAGGATGCGCCGGGATGCCGCGTCCGGATTGGCGAGGCCACGGCCGGTGCGGCTATCATCGCACGCGTTGCCCGATCCGGGCGCGCCGCCGTTTCGTCGCCCCCATGCTCCATGACGTCCTGATCTTTCTCGCCGAGGTGGTGGTCACCCTGGTCGGGGGTGCCTGTCTGGTGCGCATGCTGATGCGCTGGCAGCGCATGTCGATGGCCAACCCCGTGGGGCGTCTGGTGCGGGCGCTGTCCGACTGGCTGGTGTTGCCCCTGCAGCGCGTGCTGCCGGCCGGCAGCCGCTTCGACGGCGCCAGCCTGCTGGCGGCCTGGTTGCTGAAGACGGCGCAATACGCGTTGCTGATGGGCCTGCTGGGCCTGCCGCGCTGGGGCCTGCTGCCGGTGCTGGGGGTGCTCGGGACGGTGCGGCTCGGCGTGTCGGTGGGGACCGCGCTGGTGATCATCGCGGCCGTGCTGTCCTGGACCGGCCAGCGCACGCTGGTGGTGGACGTGCTGCAGAGCCTGGCCGAGCCGCTGCTGGCGCCGTTTCGGCGCCTGCTGCCGCAGGTCGGCGGCATCGACCTGTCGCCCTTGCTGGCGATCGTGCTGCTGCAGGTGGTGGGGATCGTGATCGGCTCCCTGCAGGCCCAGCTGCTGGGCAGCGCCATCGTCGCCGGCGTCGGCTGAGCGCGCCAGGCCCTCGCGCTGCCGCGGCAGCTACTGCACCGCGTCCGGGGGCTGGCGTTGCAGCATGGCCAGGATGGCGGCGATGCGGTCGCGCAGTTCGCGCCGGTCGCAGATGAAGTCCACTCCGCCCTTGTCCTGCAGGAATTCGGCGCGCTGAAAACCCTCCGGCAGCGTGACGCGCACCGTGTTCTCGATCACGCGCGGGCCGGCAAAGCCGATCAGGGCCTTGGGCTCGGCAATCACCACGTCGCCGACGAAGGCGAAGCCGGCCGAGACGCCGCCCATGGTCGGGTCGGTCAGCACGCTGATGTAGGGCAGGCCCTTCTTGGCCAGGCGCGTCAGCGTGGCATTGGTCTTGGCCATCTGCATCAGGCTGAACAGCCCCTCCTGCATGCGCGCGCCGCCGGTGGCGGTGAAGCAGATGAA
>CAYRHV010000559.1:0-1732 GCA_964424045.1 uncultured Ottowia sp.
ACTGGTTCGCCATCGTCATGAGCGTGGCCGGCCTGGCCCTGGCCTGGCTGCGCGCTGTCCCGCTGCTGGGCGAGATGGCCGGTGCCGCCGCCCTGGTGCTGGCGTTGCTGGCAGCGCTGGCCTTCGTGCTGCTGGCGCTGTTTTCCTGGATTCGCTGGCAGGCCCAGCCGGCCGCGGTGGCCGCCGAACTCGCGCATCCGGCGCGCCATGCCTTCCTGGGTGCGGTGCCGGTGTCGCTGCTGCTGCTGGCCACCGCCGGGGTGTCGCTGCTGGGCAGCAACGCCTGGCTTGCCGTGCTGTGGTGGATCGGCTCGCTGCTGCAATGGGCGGTGACGATCTGGGTGCTCGGGCGCTGGCTGCGCCCCGACCGGACGCGCGGCCTGGACTGGCCGGTGCTGACGCCAGTGCTGTTCATCCCGGTGGTGGGCAACGTGCTGGCGCCGCTGGCCGGCGGCGCGCTGGGCGCCGGCCCCTGGGCGGCGGCACAGTTCGGCGTGGGCGTCCTGCTGTGGCCGCTGGTGCTGGCCCTGTTGCTGGTGCGCATCGCCACCCAGGGCCTGTGGCCGGCGCCGATGCTGCCGGCCACCTTCATCAGCGTCACGCCGCCGGCGCTGATCGGCAGCGGCGTGCTGCAGCTGGGCGGCTCCCCGACCCTGGCCTGGATGTGCTGGGGTGTGGCGCTGCTGTTCCTGCTCTGGAGCGGCAGCCTGGGCCGGCGCATCTTGGCGCAGCCGTTTGCCATCGGCTTCTGGGCCATCGGCTTTCCGCTCGCGGCCTTCGCGGCGCTGACGTTGCGTCTGGCAACCGCCGTGCCCGCCGTCCAGCCGCTGGCCATGGTGACGCTGGCGCTGGCCACGCTGGCCGTGCTGCTGCTGGCGCTGTCGAGCTGGAAGGGCTGGCAGCAGGGCAGCCTGCTGGGGCCCGATGCACCGGCTGTCGGCCTGAGCGTGAGTGCCACGCGTTCGTCAGCGGGCGATCGCTGATGCGGATGCTCAGCCGGCGACCTCTTGCAGCGGCGCGGCTGTCGACTCCGGCACGGCGTCGGCGGCCGTGATCACACCACCACCCAGGCAGACCTCGCCGTCGTAAAGCACCGCGCTCTGTCCCGGCGTCACCGCCCACTGGGCCTCGTCAAAGCGCAGCCGGAAGCGGCCCGGCGCCGGATCGGCCGCCAGCGTGCAGGCGGCGTCCTGCTGCCGGTAGCGGGTCTTGGCAGCGTAGTGGCCCGGCACCGGCGGCGCGCCGGCGACCCAGCTCGCGTCGTCGAACGCCAGCGCACGCGACAGCAGCCAGGGATGGTCGTGGCCCTGCACCGCGACCAGGATGTTGCGCGCCATGTCCTTGCGCGCCACGAACCAGGGCGCGTGCTCGCCGCCGCCACGCGGCGCGCCTTTTTCCTTCAGGCCGCCGATGCCCAGGCCCTGGCGCTGGCCCAGGGTGTAGAAGCTCAGGCCGACGTGCCGGCCGATGGTGCGCCCGCGCTCGTCCTGGATCGGGCCCGGCCGCGTCTGCAGGTAGCGCGCCAGGAATTCCCGGAACGGCCGTTCGCCGATGAAGCAGATGCCGGTCGAATCCTTCTTGCGCGCCACCGGCAACCCGATCTCGCTGGCGATGCGCCGCACCTCGCTCTTGTGCAGCTCGCCCAGCGGAAACAGCGTGCGCGCCAGCTGCGCCTGCGTCAGCCGGTGCAGGAAGTAGCTCTGGTCCTTGGCGGGGTCGAGCCCCTTGAGCA
>CAYRHV010000560.1:0-1730 GCA_964424045.1 uncultured Ottowia sp.
GGTAGATCATCCAGTCGCGCACCTGCGCCTCGGGCAGGCTCATGACCTCGAGCGGATCGTCCTCGAAGTCGATCATGCCGGCAAAGCGCGGCGGCTCGGCGCGGTCGTCGATGATCAGGTTGCGGCCGAAGCACTGGCTCAGGTACTGTCCGGCGGCGTGCACGCGCACCAGCGCCTGGCCCCCCTCGCGCCAGAGCGCGAAGGCCTGGGGGTGGCGCTCGGACAGCAGCTGGGCCAGGTGGCTGGCGCCCAGCCAGCCCATGATGAAATGGTCGTGCGCCACGTGCAGCACGCGGGGCACCGGCACGCCCGCCTCGTGCAGCGCCTGCAGACGCCGGATCTCGACCGCCTGCGCCTGGGCACCGCCGTGCACCGGCACGGCACCCAGGAAGGGCACGCCCACCAGCCGCGCGATGGCATTCAGCACGCGATGCCGCGTCGGGCTGCGCAAGGGACGCTGGCCCTTGGCGATGACGCGGCCGATCGAGGTGTCGAACACCTCGACGCGGTGTGCACGCCAACCCGGCGAAGCGGCAATGCGCTCCTTCTCGGCCGGTTGCAGGCGCGATGCCGTCATGCCTTCAGGCTCCCCTCGGACACCGCGTCGACGCGTGCCGGCTCCGTCCGGCCCAGGCCGACGGCGTCCAGCAGCTGCCGCGCCGCCGTGGACGGCGCCAGCTGGCCCTGCGTGACCCGCTCCGAGACCGATGCCAGCTGCTCGCGCACCGCCGGATGCTGTCGGAAGGCGCTCTTCAGGCCGGACTCGATCAGCGCCCACATCCAGGCCTGGGCCTGCCGCTGACGGCGCTGCGCCAGGCTGCCGTCGGCGCCGCGCAGCGCGTGAAAGCGCGTCACGCAGTCCCAGAAACCGTCCAGGCCTTCGCCCTTGAGGCCGCTGATGCGGATCACCTCCGGCTGCCAGACGCTGGCGTCCTGCCGCCCATGCTCCGGATTGCCCTGCTGGCCGAACACGCGCAGCGCCGACTGGATCTGCGCCTGGGCCCGCGTGGCCGCCACCGGATCGAGATCGGACTTGTTGATGACGATCAGGTCGGCCAGCTCCATCACGCCCTTCTTGATCGCCTGCAGATCGTCGCCGGCATTGGGCAGCTGCAGCAGCACGAACATGTCGGTCATGCCATGGGCGGCGGTCTCGCTCTGGCCCACACCCACGGTCTCGACCAGCACGATGTCGTAGCCCGCGGCCTCGCATATCAGCATGGCCTCGCGCGTCTTCTCGGCCACGCCACCCAGGGTGCCGCTGCTCGGGCTCGGGCGGATGTAGGCATCCTCCAGCGCCGACAGCCGCTCCATGCGAGTCTTGTCGCCCAGGATCGAGCCGCCCGAGACCGTCGACGAAGGGTCGATCGCCAGCACCGCGACGCGGTGGCCGCGCCCCACCAGGTAGACGCCCAGCGACTCGATGAAGGTGCTCTTGCCGGCCCCCGGCACGCCGCTGATCGCCAGCCGCAGCGACTGGCCGGTGTGCGGCAGCAGCGCGGTCAGCAGAGCGTCGGCCTGCACGCGGTGGTCGGCGCGCGTGGACTCGAGCAGCGTGATGGCCTTGGCGATGGCACGGCGCTGCACCGGACCGCGGCTGCGCACGATGCCATCGATGGAAGCGTCAGACACCATTCAGGCAGCCGCCCGAGCCTTCTTGATCTGCTCCAGCACGTCCTTGGCGCTGGCCGGGATCGGCGTGCCGGGGCCGTAGATGCCCTTGACGCCGG
>CAYRHV010000561.1:0-1720 GCA_964424045.1 uncultured Ottowia sp.
CGAAGAGCCGCCGCCTCTGGCGGCGAGCACGTGGAGCGCAGCGACATAGGGGGTGGCTCATTTCAACCAGGCGGGCTTGCGCTTCTGCAGGAAGCTCTGCACGCCCTCCTTGCCCTCGTCGCTGGCGCGGATGTCGGCAATGCCCTCGACTGTGCGCTCGATCAGCAGGCGCGTGATGTCGCGCTCGGCCACGTCCTGTACCAGCCGCTTGCACTCGCGCACGGCGTTCGGGCTGGCGCCGGTGAGCGCCTTCAGCAGTTCGGCCAGTTTCGCGTCCAGCGCCTCAGCCGCCACCACCTCGTGCACGAAGCCGATGCGATGCGCCTCGGCCGCGCTGAAGCGCTCGGCCGTCAGGAACCACCGGTGCGCGGCGCGCGGCCCCATGGCGCGAATGACGTAGGGGCTGATGGTGGCCGGGATCAGGCCCAGCCGCACCTCGCTCAGGCAGTAGTGCGCGGTGTCGACGCTGAGCGCGATGTCGCAGGCCGCCACCAGGCCCATGCCGCCGGCGTAGACGTCGCCCTGCACGCGCGCGATCGTGGGCTTGGGGCACTCGTAGAGGGTGCGCAGCATGAAGGCCAGTTGCGCGGCGTCGGCCAGGTTCTCCTCGCGCGTGTAGTCGGCCATCCGGCGCATCCAGTTCAGGTCGGCGCCGGCGCAGAAGGCCGGCCCCTCGGCGGCCAGCACGATGGCGCGCACGGCGGCGTCCTCGCCCAGCCGCGCGAAGGCCTCGGTCAGCTCGGCAATGACCTCGTCGTTGAAGGCGTTGCGCACTTCGGGCCGATTCATCGTCACGGTGGCGACGTGGCCCTGCACGTCGACGCGGATGGCGGTGCTCATGAGCGGGCTTCCTCCTGCAACAGGTAGACCAGATCGAGTTCGGGGCCGGACCGGCCGAGCCCGGTGAGCGCCGCCGTGACCTGCCCGCGGTGGTGCGTGCCGTGGTGGAACACGTGCGCCAGCGCGGCCGCGAACGGCAGGCTGGCGGGCTGGCCGCGCATCGTCGTGTAGTCCAGCCGGCCGTCAAAGCGCGCCGCCGGCCAGCCGTCGATCAGTGGCAGCCAGCGCGCGGCGCCCTGCACGAGGCGCTCGGCCAGGCGCGCACGGTCGGGCTCGACCTCGTCATCCAGCGCCACCCGGGGCGACACGCCCTCCGCAAAGCGTCGGAACCACAGCAGGTGTTCGCCCACCAGCAGGTGGTTCAGCGTGCCGTGGATGCTCTTGAAGAACAGGCCGACGTCGCGCCGGTAGTCGGCATCGGACAGCGCCGCCACCGCCGCCAGCAGCCGCCCGGTGACCCAGGCGTTGTAGCGCGCAAGCGTCGCGAAATGTGCGCGTGCGTCCACGGCTCACATCCGGAACACGCCGAACTTCACGTCCTCGATCGGCGCGTTCTGCGCCGCCGACAGGCCCAGG
Source organism: uncultured Ottowia sp. (assembly GCA_964424045.1). Taxonomy (GTDB): domain Bacteria; phylum Pseudomonadota; class Gammaproteobacteria; order Burkholderiales; family Burkholderiaceae_C; genus Ottowia. Next base: position 1,417 of record CAYRHV010000561.1, read on the forward strand.
GCCAGCATGCGGCGCGTGTCGGCCGGATCGATGATGCCGTCGTCCCACAGGCGCGCCGTGGCGTAGTAGGGATGACCCTGCTCCTCGTACTGCTGGCGGATCGGCGCCTTGAAGGCCTCTTCCTCCTCGGCGCTCCAGCTGCCGCCCTTGCGCTCGATGCCGTCGCGCCGCACCGTCGCCAGCACGTTGGCCGCCTGCTCGCCGCCCATCACGCTGATGCGCGCGTTCGGCCACATCCACAGGAAGCGTGGCGAGTAGGCGCGGCCGCACATGCCGTAGTTGCCGGCGCCGAAGCTGCCGCCGA
>CAYRHV010000562.1:0-1714 GCA_964424045.1 uncultured Ottowia sp.
TCGAAGCTGCCCTCGGCCTGCAGGATCAGGTAGCCGACGCCGCGCGCCGAGCCCAGGTATTCGCCCACCACGGCGCCGACGAAGGCCAGGCCGACCGAGCTGTGCAGGCTGGAGAAGACCCAGCTCATGGCGCTGGGCACGTAGACGTGGCGCATCAGGTCGCGCCCGCTGGCGCCCAGCATGCGCGCGTTGGCCAGCACCACCGGACTGACCTCGCGCACGCCCTGGTAGACGTTGAAGAACACGATGAAGAACACCAGGGTCACGGCCAGCGCCACCTTGGACCAGATGCCCAGGCCGAACCAGAGCGCGAAGATCGGCGCCAGGATCACGCGCGGCATGGCGTTGGCGGCTTTCAGATAGGGATCGAGCACGGCCGAGGCGAACGGCGCCAGCGCCAGCCACAGGCCCACCGCCACGCCGGCCAGGGTGCCGATGCCGAAGGCCAGCAGCGTCTCCAGCAGGGTGACCCACATGTGGCCGTAGATGTCGCCGTCGGTGATGAACCAGCGCCACAGGCGCAGCGCCACTTGCTGCGGGCGCCCGAAGAAGAAGGCGATGGTGTCGGACGCGTTGGCGGCGAAATACCAGCCGCCGATCACCAGCACCAGCAGGCCGATCTGCCAGCTGCGCAGTCGCAGGCCGCTCATGCCGTCACCTTTCGCTTCTGCTGGTCGTAGCCCTTGAGTACCTCGTCGCGCAGCACCGACCAGATGTCGGCATGCAGCTCGACGAAGCGCGGCTGGTTGCGGATCTCGGCCACGTTGCGCGGGCGCGGCAGGTCGATCGGAAACTCGCCGATGGGCCGTGTCGCCGGCCCGGCCGACAGCACCACCACGCGGTCCGACAGCGCAATCGCCTCGTCCAGGTCGTGCGTGATGAACAGCACCGCCCGGCCGCCCGCGCCGCCGCCGTGCGAGGGTTCGCTCCAGAGCTCGAGCAGCTCGTTCTCCATCAGCTGCCGGGTCTGCACGTCGAGCGCCGAGAACGGCTCGTCCATCAGGAAGATGTCGGGCTCCAGGATCCAGGTCTGCGCCATCGCCACGCGCTTGCGCATGCCGCCCGACAGCTGGTGCGGGTAGCGGTCCTCGAAGCCGGCCAGGCCGACGCGCGCCAGCCAGTCACGCGAACGCTGTTCGGCCTCGGCCTGCGCTGTGCCGGCGAACACCAGCCCGGCCATGACGTTGCCCAGCGCCGTCTTCCAGGGCATCAGCGACTCGGCCTGGAACATGTAGCCGGCGCGCCGGTTCAGGCCCACCAGCGGCTGGCCGAACACCTCGACCTGGCCGCGCGAGGGCGCCAGCAGGCCGGCGCCGACGTTCAGCAGCGTGCTCTTGCCGCAGCCGGTGGGGCCGACCACGGAGACGAACTCGCCCGGCGCCACCGTCAGGCTGGCGTCCTGCACTGCCGTGTAGCGCTGCCCGGGGGCGTCACGGCTGGTGAAGACGCAGGTGATCGACTGCAGGTCCAGCGCGGGCGCGGGCGTCGTGCGGGCCATCACCTGGGGTGCAGCTGCCAGGACAGCGGGATCCATCAGGAGGTCGCTTCAGCCGTATTTCGTCGCCGCCTTGCGGGCGAACGCGTTGGTGTAGGTCTTCGCCAGGTCGATCTTCTTGTCTCGCAGGCTCTCCTCGAAGGTCTGCAGCATGCGCAGCGCCGTGGCGGGGCCGGCCTCGGGCAGGATGCCGTCGGGCGAGATCGCCTCGCGCACGTT
>CAYRHV010000563.1:0-1711 GCA_964424045.1 uncultured Ottowia sp.
AACATCGCGCAGCGAGTGGAGCCACGGGGGTGTTCCACTTCATGCCCCCGCTTTCTCGGCCGCACGCAGCGCGCGCTTGAGGTCGTCGACCAGGTCGGCCGGGTCTTCCAGGCCGATCGACAGGCGGATGGTGCCGGGGCCGATGCCGGCCGCCGCCAGCGCTTCGTCGGTCAGGCGGAAATGGGTGGTGCTGGCCGGGTGGATCACCAGGCTGCGGCTGTCGCCGACGTTGGCCAGGTGGCTGAACAGCTTCAGGCTGTCGATGAACGCCTGGCCCTGGGCGCGCGTGCCCTTCAGGTCGAAGCTGAACACGCTGCCCGCGCCCAGCGCGCCGTGCTTGAGCAGGCGCCCGGCCAGCGCATGGCTGGGGTGCGACTCGAGCAAGGGGTGGCGCACGCGAGCGACCATGGCGTGCTCGGCCAGGAAGCGCACCACACGCTCGGTATTCGCCAGGTGGCGCTCCATGCGCAGCGGCAGCGTCTCGATGCCCTGCAGCACCAGCCAGGCGGTGTGCGGGCTCATGCAGGCGCCGAAGTCGCGCAGGCCCTCGCGCCGCGCGCGCAGCAGGAAGGCGCCCACCGTGCTCTCGTCGGTGAACACCATGTCGTGAAAGCCGGCGTAGGGCTCGCTCAGCTCGGGGAAGCGGCCCGAAGCCGCCCAGTCGAAGCTGCCGCCGTCGACCAGCACGCCGGCGATCACCGTGCCGTGGCCGCCCAGGAACTTGGTGGCCGCGTGGTAGACGAGGTTCGCGCCGTGCTCGAACGGGCGCAGCAGGTAGGGCGTGGTGAAGGTGTTGTCGACCAGCAGCGGCAGGCCGGCGGCATGCGCGATGTCGGCCACGGCCGGGATGTCGAGCACGTCCAGCCCCGGGTTGCCGACCGATTCGCCGAACAGCAGGCGCGTGTTCGGCCGGATGGCGGCGCGCCAGCCGTCCAGGTCGCCCGGCTGCACGAACGTCGTCTCGATGCCAAAGCGCGGCAGCGTGTAGGCCAGCAGGTTCTGGCTGCCGCCGTAGAGGGCCGAACTGGCGACGATGTGGCCGCCGGCGCCCATCAGGGTGGCGATCGCCAGGTGCAGCGCGGCCTCGCCGCTGGCCGTGGCGATGGCGCCGACGCCGCCTTCGAGCGCCGCCACGCGCTGCTCCAGCACCGCGTTGGTCGGGTTGCTGATGCGGCTGTAGACGTGGCCGGCGCGTTCCATGTTGAACAGCTGCGCCGCCTGCTCGCTGGACTCGAACACGAACGAGGTCGTCAGGTGGAGCGGCACCGCGCGTGCGCCGGTGGCCGGGTCGGGCCGGGCGCCGGCGTGCAGGGCGAGCGTGTCGAAGCCGGGATCGGAAGGGCCGGGCATGGGGTCTCCTGGGTGCGGCCGCCGTGCGGCCCTGGCGCTGATTGTGGGCTATATTCAGGCGCCGGAGCACCCCATGAAAGTCCGCGACATCCTGCGCATCAAGGGCCAGGCCCTTTACACCATCACGCCCGAGCACAGCCTGGGCGAGGCGGCCGCGGCCATGGCCGAGAACGACATCGGCTCGCTGGTGGTGATGGCGCGCGAGCGCGTGGTCGGCATCCTCACCTTCCGCGAGGTGATCCAGGCGGCTGTCAGGAACTGCGGCTCGTTCGAGGGCCTGTCGGTTTATCGCAGCATGGACCCCGGCCCCATGATCTGCACCCTGGAGACCGAGCTCGACGAGGTGCGTCGCATGATGCTG
>CAYRHV010000564.1:0-1704 GCA_964424045.1 uncultured Ottowia sp.
CCGCCGGAACAGCGCACGCAGAGGCGTCCGTACAGCCGGATGCCGGCATCGGCTGGCAAAGGAGCCGCACCAAGCAGTGACGGCGCCGCAGCCTCTGAAGTCCATCAATGACCGACACCCCGGCGCCCGAGGCGTCATGAGAATGCGTTCCGCGGACACGCGTGACGCGCCACTGGATCCCGGTGCATCCGAAGTCCGGCCGTACGGGCCACACCTCACATCAGGCACGGCTGGCTCAGATCGGGCCAGCCGTCGACAACCGGCGCGACCGGCACCCGGGGCGGGGCGTAAGTCGGGGCCCGGCCGCCCCCCAGCACCAGCAGCTTGGTTGTTGCCAGAAAGTGGGCGATGTGGGCGGCTGCCAACGTGCTGAACGAACGGATCGCCTCGCTCGCCCCGGGTTCATCTGCCAGGCCACCAAGCGTCGCGCGGACGCGCTGTTCGATCTTTGCCGATCGGACTTCGGAGTTGACGGTAAGCGAGCCGCCGGCCACTCCAACAGGTACCGGCACGGATGGCACATTGTCGGCCGTAGGACCCGGCCATGCGGCGAATGCCGGGTAAGCCAAGGGCTGCGTGCTGCGGTAATTGTCCCCCCAGTCACGCAGTTGCAGGTGGACGCTGCCGAGCAAGGCCTGGATCAGCCGTGTTGGAACGCCCTGGCGTTCCAGGTTGGACATCTGTGAGTCCGCACCCGGCCCCCGGAATGACAAACCCGTGATCGTGAGCTTGGGGCCACGGATGTCCCCGCCCTTGACGTAGGTCTGACGTTTTCCAGCCTGCAGCATCGCCGGCACCCGATCCGCGACCTTGCCCGCCCACGCCGCCCATTGATCGGGTGTGCCGGTGACGACGGTCACCGAGCCCCCCATGTTGTTGTCGGCACGCAGGCTTTCCCGCTCGCGCAGCTTGTTCTCGCGGTCGAGCTCGACGTAAACCCCTGCCAGCGGCGGTTCACCCACCTCGATATCCACCGAAACCGACCGCTGCTGCCCGCTGGCGATGGGGCCCACGGTGCCCTTCTTGACCGACAGGTTGCCCGAAACCATGTATTCGATTTCAGGCAGAGTCTCCTCGCCCTGGTTTTCTATCGTGAACCTGACGGTCAGGGTACTGCCAGCGGTGGCAACCGTCGGGATGAAGTCAAGCGAAAGCAGGCGAAATCTGCGCGGTTTTTCGATCCCGAGTGTCTCGAGCGGGATCGTCCCTTCGCGGCTTGGCTGCACCTGCCGCATCGGGGTCGTTGACTGCATCTGGGTCGTCAATTGCGCCCAGACACCGGGCAGCGCTTGTTGTTGGGTCGCATCCGCCCGATGCACTGGCACTTCGGTCGCCGCGAAAGCCGGCACTGCTGCTGCCAACCCAGCCGACGCCAGCACCAAAATCCGAAGGATCAAAGCTTGCATGCGCACCTCCTGCCGACGTCCTGGCACGAATGATTTCAGCCTACAGACTGCACTGCAGCGTGTCAATGTGACCAAGTGAAACAGAAGGCCTGGAAGACCGCGCGTGGCCACCGATCAGCAACCCGGTCCGATGCTGCGAGAAGCACTTGAGACAAGAACGCCCGAAATCGCGAGTCGAGAATTCAAGATTCAATGAATGGCGATTGGCACCCGCACCCAGCGTGAACAACTGCCGTTGAAGGCCATTCGGCTGAACTTCCCCTTTAGCACTCACTCCAAGAGAGTGCTAAAATAGTTG
>CAYRHV010000565.1:0-1700 GCA_964424045.1 uncultured Ottowia sp.
TCGAACTTCACGCGCGGATCGACCCAGACGTAGGTCAGGTCGCTGATCAGCTTGGTCACCAGGCCGATCAGGGTGAACAGGTACAAAGTGCCCAGCACCACCGGGTAGTCGCGCCGGATCACGCTCTCGTAGGACAGCAGGCCCAGGCCGTCGAGCGAGAACAGGGTCTCGATCAACAGGGCGCCGGTGAAAAAGGCGCCGATGAAGGCGGCCGGAAAACCGGTCACGATCGGGATCAGCGCGTTGCGGAACACATGGCCCCACAGCACCTGGCGCTCGGTCAGGCCCTTGGCGCGCGCCGTCAGCACATACTGCTTGCGGATTTCCTCCAGCATCGAGTTCTTGGTCAGCATGGCGGTGACGGCAAAGCTGCCCAGCACCATGGAGGTGACCGGCAGCGTGATGTGCCACAGGTAGTCGGTGACCTTGCCGATCAGGCTCAGCTCGTCCCAGTTCGCCGAGGTCAGCCCGCGCAACGGAAACCACTGCAGCTGGCCGCCGAAGATCACCAGCAGCGCCACGCCCAGCACGAAGCCCGGGATGGCGTAGCCCACCAGCACCATCAGCGTCGTCACCAGGTCGAAGCGGCTGCCCGCGCGCACCGCCTTGGCCACGCCCAGCGGCACGCTGATGCCGTAGCTGATGAAGAACGTCCACAGGCCCAGGCTGATCGATACCGGCAGCTTCTCGCGGATCAGCTCCCACACCGCCTTGTTCTGGAAGAAGCTGCGTCCCAGGTCGAAGCGCGCGAACTGCCCCAGCATCTGCATGAAGCGCTCGGGCGCCGGCTTGTCGAAGCCATAGAGCGCCTTGATCTGCTCCAGCCGCTGCGCATCCACGCCCTGCGCGCCACGGTAGGCCAGGCCGCCGCCCTCGGCGCCTCCCCCTCCGCCGACGCCGGCCTTGGCTTCGGCCAGATACTGCTCGACCGGGCCGCCGGGCACGAACTGGATCACCACGAAGGTGAGCAACAGCACCCCCAGCAGGGTCGGCAGCATCAGCAGAAGGCGCTTCAGGATGTAGGCAGACACGATGCGCTATAGGATAGCTGGCAAAAACAGGATGAACGAGGCTCCGCGATGAAACTGAACGTCATTTCAGACCTGCACCTGAGCGTGGGCGGCATGGAACAGCCGCAGACCGCCGCCGACGTGGTGATACTGGCGGGCGACATCAGCCGCCCCGCCGCCGCCGCCGACTGGGCGCTGGCCTTCGACAAGCCGGTGCTCTACGTGATCGGCAACCACGAGTTCTACGGCTCCAGCCTGCCCGAGGTGAAGGCCGAGTTCCGGCGCCGCTTCGCCAACACCCACGTGCACCTGCTGGACAACGACGTGCTCGAGCTCGGCGGCGTGCGCTTTCTCGGCTCCACCCTGTGGACCGATTTCAAGGCCAACGGCGAAGGCGAGAAGCAGGCCGAGGCCATGGAAAAGGCGGCTGGCTTCATGTACGACTTCAAGCGCGTGCGCGTGGCTGCCGCGCCCGATGCCCCCATCCTCACGCCCGAGGACACGACGCAGCTGTTCGCCGACAACGTGCGCTGGCTCGGCGAGCAGCTGGCGCAGCCGTTCGCGGGGCCCACGGTGGTGATCACGCACCACGCGCCCTCGCTGGGCAGCATCCACCCGCGTTTCGCCGGTTCGCCCTTCAACGCCGCCTTCGTCTCCGACGTCGAATTCCTCATGGACGGCCAGCGCGTG
>CAYRHV010000566.1:0-1690 GCA_964424045.1 uncultured Ottowia sp.
CGGATCGGCGCCGCCGCGCTCGCACAGCAGCAGGGCCTCGGCGACGGCGCCGATGGTGATGCCGACGATCATCTGGTTGGCCAGCTTGGCCAGCTGCCCGGCGCCGTGCGGGCCGACGTGGGTGGCCCGGCCCAGGACCTCGAATACCGGCCGGGCGCGCTCGAAGTCGGCCGCCTCGCCGCCGGCCATGATGGCCAGCGTGCCGGCCTCGGCGCCGACGGTGCCGCCCGAGACCGGGGCGTCGAGATGAGCGACGTTCCGGCTCGCCAGGTGCTCGGCATGCGCACGCGCCTCGGCCGGCTTGATCGAGGCCATGTCGACGAACAGCGTGCCCGGCCGCATGGCGGCGGCCGCGCCCTGCTCGAACAGCACGCTGGCGACGATGGGGCCGTTTTCCAGCATGCTGATGACCAGGTCGCCGGCGGCAGCGGCCGCGGCGGCGCTATCGTGGACGGTGGCGCCGTGCGCGGCCAGCGGCTCGGCCCTGGACCGGGTGCGGTTCCAGGCGTGCAGCTCGTGGCCGGCGTCCAGCAGGCGCCGCGCCATCGGCAGGCCCATATGGCCAATGCCCAGGACGGTGAGTTTCATGGTGTGCTCCTCAGGGGTGGCTGGACGCGGCGCCGGGGCCGGGCCAGCCGGGTGGGGTCTGGTGCGGTCGCGCGGCCCGCCGCGCGATTCCGGTGTCCCGATTCTGCCTGCGGCGCGCTGTCGGCGGGTGCGCCGCCGGGTTTGCGACAATCACGCCCATCATGCCGCACGCCACTTCCTTCCTGCCCCAGAGCCCGCGCCGGAAGGAGCCCGACGTCCAGTGGCTGGAGCGCATGTACAACAACCGGCTGCGCGTGCCCGACCACGCGGACTACTTCGCACGCTGGGCCGCCGAGTCGGCGCGCGTGCGGGCCGCGCTGCCGTGCCAGATCGACGTGTCCTACGGCAGCGGCGCCGGCGAGACGCTGGACGTGTTTGCTGCGCCGCGCCCCGGCGCGCCGGTGGTGGTGTTCATCCACGGCGGCTACTGGAAGTCGATGGACAAGTCGCAGCACGCCTTCGTGGTGCCGGCGCTGCGCACGCTGGGAGCCATGGTGGTGCTGCCCAACCACGCGCTGGCGCCCCGGGTGACGGTTCCCGACATCACGCTGCAGCTGCTGCGTGCCGTGGCCTGGAGCTGGCGCAACGCGCGCCGCCATGGCGGCGATCCCCGGCGCCTGGTGGTGATCGGGCATTCGGCCGGCGGCCAGCTGGCGGCGATGATGCTGGCCTGCGCCTGGAAGGTGTTCGACCCGGGCCTGCCGCCGCGCCTGGTGCGTGGCGCGCTGGGCATTTCGGGGCTCTACGACCTGGAGCCGCTGATGCACACGCCGAGCCTGCAGGAGGCCTTGCGCCTGACGCCGCAGCAGGTCTGGCAGGCCAGCCCGGCGCGCCTGCCGGCGCCGGGGCATGGGGTGTTCCTGAGCGTCGCCGGGGGCGCGGAAAGCGGCGAGTTCCTGCGCCAGAACCGGCTCATCCAGCAGGCCTGGGGCCGGGCCCAGGTGCCGGTGGCGACGGTGCTGCCGGCGCTGAACCATTTCAGCGTCCTGGACGCCCTGGCGACGCCCGGCCACCGCCTGCAGCGGCTGGCGCAGCAGCTGCTGCGCTGAGATGACGCACCCCCTATGTCGCTGCGCTCCATCCCCCTGGAAGGGGGACGCAC
>CAYRHV010000567.1:0-1671 GCA_964424045.1 uncultured Ottowia sp.
CTTCGAGCGGCTCACAATCTAAAGCCCCCGGCTTTGCCGGGGGAGTATTTACCGGGGTGAGCATGCCGTTCACCGTGGCCGCACACTGGATGTCCGCCTTCATCAGGTTCTCCACCTGATCGCGCATCAGCGATTGCAGCGGAGAAATGACCACCGTGAGGCGGCCCGAGCGGCGATAGTGGACCAGTGCGGGCAACTGATAGCAGATCGACTTCCCGCCACCGGTCGGCAGGATTGCCAGCAGGCTCTCACGCGCCAGGCCGGCGCTGACGATGGCGCGCTGCAGGGAACTGCCGTCGGGCGCAGCCGGATGGGGCCGAAAGCCAGGCTTGCCGAACAGGGTCGACAAGAGCGATTCGGGGTGGTGGTTCTGGCGGCAGTAAGGGCAGTCTGGCTGACCGCAGTCGCTTTCCCGCAGCCTGGCGATCCATTGCCGGACCGCCGGCATTTCATGAAAGACCCAATGCGGCAGGATGGAGTTGCCGCCCGCGACGCGGATCCAGCTCAGGGCGAAAGCAACCGACCACGGGTCATAACTGGGGGACGCACTCCCGATATCGGCCGCCAGGGCCTTCAGGTGGGTGGTGCAGCAGCGTTCGGCAAAGCGTCCGATCACGGTGCGGGCGGCCATCTCGCCGGTCGGTGCCGTTTCTTCACAGACCTGGGCCAGCAGCATGGCCATGCCCTCATCGTCCCGCAACAGGAAGTGCAGCAGTGCCAGCCACCAGGGCGCCTGCTCGCGTGTCTCCAGCAGCGCTTCGACTGCCTCCTCGAACACGTTGAGCGCCACCCGAGCATCCTTGGTGGGGTTGTTGCGCTCGTCCGTAATCAGCTTGTAGCCCTTGACCAGCCGGTGGTAGGGGTTGCTGGGGAAAGCGAGGGCTGACAGCTCCAGCGTGTCCAGCACGGGCCAGTGCAGGCATTCGAGCTGCGGCAGCTGGTCGCGCAGCAGCGGGACATCGTGGCGCTTGAGGTTGTGGCCCAGAAGTATCCCGCCGTCGTCGGCAAAGCGGTTCAGTGAGGTGGCGACCGATGCGGCCCTGGCCGTCGAACAGGGGCTGTTGAACGTGTCTGCGCGGTCCGAGCGAACGGCGCCAATGGCGAAGATTCGGTTGTCCTTTTCAGGGTGGGCTTCGACATCGACGGAAACAAGGCGGCCCTCGGCGGCAATGCGCCGAGCACGTGCATGCAGAGAGTCGACAACGGGCGTTTCCAAGGAAGCGAGGCAAACAGCAAGGCGCAAAAGGGTAGATCGTTGTAACACAAAGCTACGCTTTTGCGCGCCAGGATTTATTCACGTTTTCTCGGTTTGCATGCGTCGGAGTAGGCCGAATTGCGGTTTGAGGTCGTGCGCTGCCGGGGTCGCGTGCCAGCAACCTCGTCCGGCACGTCGGCAGTCCGCCATGACCACCAATCGCGGCGCCGGCCCGCTAAACTGTGTGCTCGCGTGTCGCCGGCCGCGCCCGGCCCGGGGCTGCGCCGCCCTCGCTGCGGCCATGTCCACCCACCCGAATCCCGCCCCCGTCGCCAGCTACAACGACCACCCCGGCCCGCTGCTGCTGGCCACGATCGCGTTGGTGGGCGTGTTTGCCTTCCTGCAGGTGTATTCGGTGCAATCGATCCTGCCCGAGCTGCAGCGCGACCTGGGTGCCAGCGTGGTGGAGATCGGCA
>CAYRHV010000568.1:0-1661 GCA_964424045.1 uncultured Ottowia sp.
ACGGCGAACTGAACCGCGACGCCATCTGGTACTACCCGGACCCGAAGCCCGAGGCCGAGATGGTGCGCGACCGCGTGGCCTTCCAGCGCGGCGTCGAAATCGTTCCCTGAACCAGCCCGCAGACAGGAAACCCGCCTCGGGGGCGGGTCGTCGGCTCAGGCCTGTGCCTGACGCATCGGGTTCAGGTTCGGGTTCATCGGGTGGCGGTCGCCTCCTGGCGCAACAGGGCGTAGATCTCGTCCTTGAGCCGCAATTTTTCCCGTTTCAGCGCGTCGATCTCGGTGTGGATGCTGCCGGCATCCAGGGTGCCCATCTCGGCGATCTGCTGGTCGAGCTGGTTGTGCTTCTCGAACAGACTCAGGAACCGCTGATGGGTGCCCTCGGACTTCAGGTTTTCGATCAGGTCGCGGTATTCAGGAAACATCGCTTCTCCTTGCTGAGTGAGGTTGGCGCCACCATGGTAACCCCAGAGCGATTTCGGGTCGACGCTGCGCACCGCTCAAAACGTGAACCTTGTCGGCCTGCCGGCTGTTCGTGTCCACGCAGAGGCGCCACCGCCCGGCTTCAGCCGGGCTCGATCACGCAGTCGGCAAAGTAGCGCACCTGGCCGTTGTCGTCCTCGACCTCGACCAGGCCGTGGATGTCGGTCTCGAAGCCGGGGCACAGCAGCGCCAGCTCGCGCGCGAACTTCAGGTAATCGACGATGCGGCGGTTGAACACCTCGCCCGGGATCAGCAGCGGGATGCCCGGCGGATACGGCGTGATCAGGCTGGTCGCCACGCGCCCTTCCAGGTGGTCGATCTCGACCCGCTCGACCTGGCGCCGCGCGATGCAGGCATAGGCGTCGGCCGGGATCATCACCGGCTTGAGCTCCGAGAGGTACATCTCGGTCGTCAGCCGCGCGATGTCGAAACGCGAATACAGCTCGTGCACGTGCTGGCACAGGTCGCGCAGGCCCATGCGCTCGTAGCGCCGGTGCTGGGCGCAGAACTCCGGCATGATGCGCCACATCGGCTGGTTGCGGTCGTAGTCGTCCTTGAACTGCTGCAGCGCCGTCACCAGCGTGTTCCAGCGGCCCTTGGTGATGCCGATGGTGAACATGATGAAGAAGCTGTAGAGCCCCGTCTTCTCCACCACCACGCCGTGCTCGGCCAGGAACTTGGTGACGATGCTGGCCGGAATGCCGTGCTTGTCGAACTTGCCGTCCAGGTTCAGGCCGGGGGTGACGATGGTGGCCTTGATCGGGTCCAGCATGTTGAAGCCCGAGGCCAGGCGGCCAAAGCCGTGCCAGCTCTTGGCCTTGGCGGTGCCGTTCTTGATGATCCAGTCATCGGCGCGGCCGATCCCGTGCTCGACCAGCTGCTCCGGCCCCCAGACCTTGAACCACCAGTCGCTGGCGCCGTAGTCGGCCTCGACCTTGCGCATGGCGCGCCGGAAGTCCAGCGCCTCGGCAATGCTCTCCTCCACCAGCGCCGTGCCGCCGGGCGGCTCCATCATCGCCGCCGCCACGTCGCAGCTGGCAATGATGCTGTATTGCGGGCTGGTCGAGGTGTGCATCAGATAGGCCTCGTTGAACAGGTAGCGGTCCAGCTTGACGTGCTGCGAGTCCTGCACCAGCACGTGGCTGGCCTGGCTGATGCCGGCCAGCAGCTTGTGCACCG
>CAYRHV010000569.1:0-1659 GCA_964424045.1 uncultured Ottowia sp.
ATGACCCCCTGCATCGTCGTCTGCCATTTCCAGCTCCCGGTGCCCACCGAGGAGCACTTCATCGAGATTGCCAGGCGCTCGGCGCCGGCGTTCCGCCAGCTCGGCGAACGCGGGCTGATCAGCAAGGACTACGTGCGCGGCGTTGACGGCGCCGGCGGCGTCTACGTGTGGGAAAGCCGCGCCGCTGCCGAAGCCTGGTTCACCGAGGACAAGCTGAAGGAATACACCGCCATCTTCGGCGCCCGCCCGACGCTGACCTGGTACGACGCGCACCTGACGGTGGACAACAAGGCAGGGCAGGTGCGCGTCAACGGACAGCCTGCAGCCGAAAGCTGAGGCGGCGCTTCAACCGCGCGCGAGTCGCTCCTGCTGCCGGCCTCTCGTGGGCGGCGGATGCAACGCCCAGCCCCCTGGCCCAGACATGCGCCAGGCCAGGCGGAACCTCATTGCATGAACCAGCCGTGGCTGACCACCAGCGACTGGCCGGTGAGCGCATTGCTCGGCCAGGCGGCAAAGGTGAGCGCCGCCTGCGCGACGTCGTCCACGGTGGTGAACTGCGCATCCACCGTGTCCTTGAGCATCACGTTCCGGATCACCTCGTCCTCGCTGATGCCCAGTTCCTGCGCCTGCTCGGGAATCTGCTTTTCCACCAGCGGCGTGCGCACGAAGCCCGGGCAGATGACGTTGCTGCGGATGCCGTAGGGCGCGCCTTCCTTGGCAATCACCTTGGCCAGGCCTTCCAGGCCGTGCTTGGCCGTGACGTACGGCGCCTTGAGCTTGGACGCTTCCTTGGAGTGCACCGAGCCCATGAAGATCATGCTGCCGCCGCGGCCGGAGGCGATCATCTGGCGCATGGCCGCGCGCGCCGTGAGGAAGCCGCCGTCCAGGTGCACGGCCAGCAGCTTTTTCCAGTCGCTGAACTTGAAGTCCTGCAGCGGCGTGACGATCTGGATGCCGGCATTGCTGACCAGGATGTCGATCGCGCCCAGCTGCTGCTCCACCTGCGCGAAGCCGGCATCGACGGCCGCCTCGTCGGTCACGTTCATCTCGACTGCCAGCGTCTTGACGCCCTTCTTCGCGATCGCGTCCGCCGTGGCCTGAGCGTCCGCCAGGCGCAGGTCGGCAATCACGACACTGGCGCCAGCGTCGGCAAACAGTTCGGCGATGCGCTTGCCCAGGCCGCTGGCGGCTCCCGTCACCAGGGCGATCTTGCCTTTCAGGCTGAGCGTGGTGCTGGCCTGCACGGGGGTGGATGATGCGTTGCTCATGACATGTCCTTTCTGAAGTCCGATATCGCAACAGGGGCCGCTGACCCAGTCAGATGCCGGTTTGCATCGGCCTCATCGGCCCCTGTGTTGTCCACATTGTCGGTCTGGTGTCTTAAACCAGGCTTAGGACGAAACCATTCGCGCGTTGTCAGTTCAGCCAGGTCCCCTCGTCGCGCCTTGAGAGAGAATCCCTGCCCATGTCCGCCAACCATCTTCCTGCCCCCGCCTACGAAGCCTTCATGCGCCATGTGTTCGAACACGGCGTCGCCAAATCGGACCGCACCGGCACCGGCACGCGCAGCGTGTTCGGCCACCAGATGCGCTTCGACCTGCGCGCAGGCTTCCCGCTGGTGACGACCAAGAAGGTGCACCTGAAAAGCATCATCTACGA
>CAYRHV010000570.1:0-1656 GCA_964424045.1 uncultured Ottowia sp.
CGAGCACGCGGTCGGCGGCCAGCATCACGGCCGGGTCGTGCTCGACCACCACCAGGGTGTTGCCGGCGCTGCGCAGGCGCTGCATGGCCTCGGTGATGCGGTCCATGTCGCGCGGGTGCAGGCCGATGCTGGGTTCGTCCAGCACGAACAGGGTGTTGACCAGCGAGGTGCCGAGCGCCGTGGTCAGGTTGATGCGCTGCACCTCGCCGCCCGACAGCGTGCGGCTTTGCCGGTCCAGCGTCAGGTAGCCGATGCCGACGTCGGTCAGGTATTTCAGGCGGGTCTGGATTTCTTCCAGGATCAGCTTCAGGGCCTGGGCGTCGGCCGAGGGGGTGCCGGACGGATGGCCGGCCTCGTTCGACGCCGCCTGCAGCCGGTCGAAGAAGCGCGCCAGCCGGTCGATCGGCAGCAGCATCAGGTCGTGCAGGCACAAGCCGGGCAGCTGCTCCAGCTGTTCGCGGCTCCAGGCCACGCCCTGCGGCATGAAACGCTGGAAATGTGGGCCCCCACGCTCGGCGCTGTCGCGCTCTCGCTGCCCCCCGGGGGGGCTGTCGTCACTTGGGGCGGCCCGGCGTGACGACGGCTCCAGCACGGCATCGGCGTCTTCCTTCGAGCCCACGCGCCACAGCAGCGGCTCCAGCTTCAGGCGCGCGCCGCTGCAGGTGGGGCAGGGCGTGTAGCTGCGGTACTTGGACAAGAGCACGCGGATGTGCATCTTGTAGGCCTTGCTCTCCAGGTAGGCGAAGAAGCGCCGCACGCCGTACCACTGGCGGCTCCAGTTGCCCTTGCGGTAGCCGGGCGTGCCTTCGAGCACCCAGTGCTGCTGCTCGGGCGTGAGCTTGTTCCAGGGCGTGTCGCGCGGGATGCCGGCGCCCTCGGCGTAGCGCATCAGGTCGTCCTGGCATTCGCTCCAGGCCGGGGTCTGGAACGGCTTGATGGCGCCGGCGCGCAACGTCAGCTTTTCGTCCGGGATCACCAGCCCGAAGTCGACCCCGATCACGCGCCCGAAGCCCCGGCAGTCCGGGCAGGCGCCGACCGCCGAGTTGAACGAGAACATCGACGGGATCGGCTCGGCGTAGCGCAGGTCGCTTTCCGGGCAGTGCAGGCCGGTCGAGAATTTCCACAGATCGGCGGTTTCACCATCGTCGCCCAGCACGTGCACGCTCAGGCGTCCGCCGCCGCGCAGCAGGGCCAGTTCGATGGCCTCGATCACGCGCGCGCGCTCGGCGCGGCCGGCGCGAAAGCGATCCGCCACCACATCCAGGATCTTGACAGCCCCCACGCTCTCCACTGCGTGTGATTCGCTGCCCCCCGAGGGGGCGCTCGCTTGCTTGGGGCGGCCCGGCGCGGCGCTCGTCTTTCTCTCCTCGATCCGCACTGCCTGAACACGAGTGAAGCCGGCGGCCGACAGCCACTGTTCCACTTCTTCGGCCGTGGTGTTGGCGGGCAGCTCGACGGCGAAGGTGATGACGAGGCGCGGATCGCCGGTCCCGTTGGCCCCCACGCTCCCCGCTGCGCGTGGTTCGCTGCCCCCCGAGGGGGCTGCTTCACCTTGGGACGGCCCGGCGGTGAAGCGCCTGGCGCGCCGCAGCAATTCCTCGCAGATGGTGTCCGGCGTGTCGTGCCGCACCGGCAGCGCCGTCTGGCGGTCGAACA
>CAYRHV010000571.1:0-1631 GCA_964424045.1 uncultured Ottowia sp.
CTAGTCCGTTCCTGTAAAGCCCGTGTGAAGCGCCGAGAGCCAGGCCGCGCCCCGCACGCCTGAGGAATCGCCGTGCATTGCCGGGCGAATCCGGGTGCGCAGGCTGTCGCTGAAAACATGCTCCGCCAGCCGTTCCCCGGCCCAGCCACAGAGCTCGTCGATGCGGCTCAGGCCGCCGCCCAGCACGATGACATCCGGGTCCAGGATGTTGATCACCTGCCCCAGCGATCGCGCCAGGCGCGCGGCGTGGCGCTCCAGGCTGGCCCGAGCCGCCACGTCGCCGACGCGCATGGCGGCCACGATGGCCGGCACCGCCAGCTGCTGGCCGGTGGCGCGCGCATGGTCGGCCGCCAGCCCCGGCCCCGACAGCCAGGCCTCGATGCAGTTCGTGCGGCCACACCAGCAGACCAGAGCTAGCGGCGGGTCGGCTTCGGCGCCCGTTTCGGACACCGGCAGCCGGTTGTGACCCCACTCGCCGGCAATGCCGTTGCAGCCTGCCAGGACCTGCCCGCGCACCGCGATGCCGGCGCCGACGCCGGTGCCCAGGATGACGGCAAACACCACCTCGGCGCCAGCGCCGGCGCCGTCCGTGGCCTCCGACAGCGCCAGGCAGTTGGCGTCGTTCGCCAGGCGCACCGGGCGCCCGAGCAGGGCCTGCAGGTCCTCGCGCAGCGGGCGGCCGTTGAGCACGGTCGAGTTGGCGTTGCGCACACGGCCCGTGAGCGGCGACAGGCTGCCCGGAATGCCCACGCCCAGCGGCAGGCCGGTGGCGCCGAGCCGCGACTCGGCGGTGCGCACCAGGGCATCAATCGCGCGCAGGGTGGCGTCGTAATCGCCCTGCGGCGTCGGCACGCGTTCGCGCAACAGGAAGGCACCCTGCCCGTCCAGCGCGGCGACCTCGATCTTGCTGCCGCCCAGGTCGATGCCCAGCCGCGGCTGGTTCATGCGGCGCCCGCCAGCAGCGCCTGCAGCTGCGCCTCGTCGATCACCGGCACCCCCAGTGCGCGTGCCTTGTCCAGCTTGCTGCCGGCTTCGGCACCGGCGACGACGTAGTGGGTCTTCTTGCTGACGCTGCCGGCCACTTTGGCGCCGGCGGCTTCGAGCAGTTCCTTGGCCTCGTCGCGCGTGAGCGTCGGCAGCGTGCCGGTGAGCACGAAGGTCTGGCCCGCCAGCGGCAGCAGGGCCACCGGTGCCGGCTCGCCCTCCGGCCAGTGCACGCCAACGTCCCGCAGGGCCTGCACCACCTCGCGGTTGTGGGGCTGCTGGAAGAAGGTGTGGATGCTCTCGGCCACCACGGGGCCGACGTCGGGCACCTGCTGCAGCTGCTCGGCGCCGGCCGCCAGCACGCCATCGAGGCGGCCGAAATGCCGCGCCAGCTCGCGCCCGGTGGATTCGCCCACGTGGCGGATGCCGAGCGCATAAAGAAAGCGCGCCAGCGTCGTCTGCTTGGATTTCTCCAGGGCCTCGAGCAGGTTGCGCGCCGATTTTTCGGCCATGCGGTCCAGCCCGGCCAGGCGCTCCAGGTCGAGCCGATAAAGGTCGGGCAGGACCTCGACGATGCCTTCGTCGACCAGCTGGTCGACCAGCTTCTCGCCCAGGCCCTCGATGTCCATGGCGCGCCGGCTGGCGAA
>CAYRHV010000572.1:0-1626 GCA_964424045.1 uncultured Ottowia sp.
GCTCCGGCATCCGCTGGCTCTCGACCACCACCAAGTCGATCGAGGAGATCGCCACCACCATCCTGCAGTCGATCCGCCCGGAGCGCTGACCGCGGCCGGCACCGGCCGGTGCGGCGACCCGACTCAAAGGCCCAGCGCGGCGATGCCGGCGCGAGCAACCTGGGCGTCCTCGGGCGCCTTCACCCCGCTGACGCCGACGGCGCCGATGCACTGGCCGTCCCTGCTGATCGGCACCCCGCCCTCCATCAGGCCATCCATCCCCGGAACGGAAAGAAAGGCCGTCCGTCCGCCATTGATCATGTCCTCGAAGCCCTTGCTCTCGCGCCGCCCCATGGCCGAGCTGCGCGCCTTGGCCGCCGAGATCGACGCCGTCATC
The DNA here is from genome assembly GCA_964424045.1 of uncultured Ottowia sp. Classification (GTDB taxonomy): domain Bacteria; phylum Pseudomonadota; class Gammaproteobacteria; order Burkholderiales; family Burkholderiaceae_C; genus Ottowia. The sequence goes on from CAYRHV010000572.1 coordinate 377, forward strand.
GGGGCCGCGCCGTCGAGCCGGTGCAGGTGCAGCAGGTGGCCACCGGCGTCGACCACGGCGATCGAGACCGCCCACTGGTTGCGCCGGGCCTCGGCCTCGGCCGCCTCGGCAATGGCCTTGACATCGGCGGCTTCGAGTACATATTGGGTTTTCATGCGTGACTTTCCACTCTGGTCGGCCAGGCTGGCCCATCCAGCCCGAACAAGCCGGACAAGGATAGCGCACGCGCCTGCGCCGCGGGGATGTCTCCGCGCGACGACCGATTCGGAGTCGCAGAAGGGAATTTTCTGCCACGAAGCGACTCTACATACAATCAACGGCAAGGGTGGCTGAGAAACGCCGGCCACGAATGTGACCATCAAGGAGAATCACGCCCATGAATCAACAAATGACCCCCTTCGGCTACGCGGCAGGCGGTGCCCTGTCGCAGGCCGAGCGCAACAAGGTGCTGCGCAACACCTACTGGCTGCTGGCGCTGAGCCTGCTGCCGACGGTGGCGGGCGCCTGGCTCGGCGTGGCGACCGGCATCACGGCCGCGATGTCGCCCGGCGTCGGCCTGATGGTGTTCCTGGTTGGCGCCTTCGGCCTCATGTTCCTGGTCGAGAAGACCAAGAACTCGGCCACCGGCGTGGTCGCCCTGCTGGCCTTCACCTTCTTCATGGGCCTGATGCTGTCGCGCCTGATCGCGATCGTGCTGGGCTTCAAGAACGGCAGCCAGCTGGTCATGACCGCCATGGGCGGCACGGCCGGCGTGTTCTTCGTCATGGCCGGCCTGGCCAGCGTCATCAAGCGCGACCTCTCGGGCATGGGCAAGTGGCTGTTCGCCGGTGCCCTGGTGGTGTTCGTCGGCGCCATCGTCAACGTCTTCGTCGGCTCCACCGTCGGCATGATGGTCATCAGCACCCTGGTGATCGGCGTCTTCAGCCTGTTCATGCTGTATGACCTCAAGCGCATCCTGGACGGCGGCGAAACCAACTACATCAGTGCCACGCTGGCCCTTTACCTGGACCTGTTCAACGTGTTCCAGGGCCTGCTGGCACTGCTGGGTCTGGGCGGCAGCAGCGACTGACCCCGTCCGCAACCCACCCGAAGCCCCCGCCCCGGGGGCTTTTTTCATCCTGCTGCGCCGGGACCCTCCGAAGCAGCTGGCGGCGGCCGAGTGAGCCGTTGGCCGCTATAATTGATGGTTTGCGACGGTGGCTGTAGCTCAGTTGGTAGAGTCCCGGATTGTGATTCCGGTTGTCGTGGGT
>CAYRHV010000573.1:0-1625 GCA_964424045.1 uncultured Ottowia sp.
AATCTTCACACAAACGAGTTCTTGCAATCCGGGAGGCGCCCATATAAGCGTTGCCCTAATCCTACTGTGTCATAAGAGAATTCTTATGCTTGGTCTGCCGCAACAGGGGCATTGCCCGAGACGAGCGATCAGCTGGTAGCCGAGTCGATGGCGCAGCGTCGTGATCGAGGTTGCCACGTGGCGCTGCGCTCGCAGGACCGCCGCGGGGGATGTAACCTTCGGGAAGGGCAGGCACCTTGCGTTCGATGAAGTTTTTTTTGCCGCCGACAGGCTTGTCGGCGACGAGTCGTTCTGCCATCAGGAACCCGTAGGCCGCGATGCTCAAGGCAGCATGGTGGTGGAACCCCCGCCAACCTCGACCCTCGTAGTGGCCCAGACCGAAGTCCTGCTTCAGATCCTGGTAGTCGCGCTCGATGCGCTAGCGCTGATGGCAGGCGCTGGCCAACTCGTCGATCGGCGTGTGCTGTGGCAAGGTAGACAGGGAGTATTTGCTCGGCTCGGCATCGCTTGCCGGCCACTCGATGAGCAGCCATTGCTCGGGGCGCTGGCGTGCTTTGCCGCCATTGCCGCCGGCATGGCGCACCCGCACAGCCGCGAATCGCTCTCGCAGTGACGTGTTGGTGCCTTCGCGCCAGGTGATGGTTTGGAACGCTTCTGGCGGCAGTGACATCGCCAATGCCTTGACACTCATGGGCTGAAGTGTTGCCGTGCGCCTGGACACCATGGGAGGGCGACCCATCCCGCTGTAGGGTTTGGGAGGCAGCAGCTCAACGCCGGGCGGCCAGACCACCACGGCCGAGGTGATGCCCACCGCGTAGAGTAAACCCATGTCGCTCAAGGCCTGGCGAAAGGTGTTGTCCACGCCATAGCCGGCATCGGCCAGCACGCAGTGGGGCGGCGCGCCTTCATCGAGCAGCGTGCGCAACTGCTGCAGCGCGATCTGGGTCTTCGTGGCGAAGCGAACCTCTTCGGGCACGCCTGCCTTGGTTCGGCGTTGCGCATCCCCGGCCCAGTCCTCAGGCAGATACAGCTGCCAGGCCACGGGCAGGCTGCCCTGATTGCAGCTCAGCGAGATGCTGACGGCCACCTGGCAGTTGTCCTGCTTGCTGAGCATTGCGCAGTATTGGCGCGTGACACCGACTGAATGGCGGCCCTTCTTTGGGAATTCGGTGTCGTCAATGATCCACCAGCCGCCCTGACTGAAGTCCATCTTCGGCATCACCCACTGGGCCACCCGGCGCAGCATCTCGACATCGGACCACTCGGCCTTGGCCACGAAGTGATGCAGGGCCTGGTGGCGGGCGCTGGCGTGCATCGGATCGATCTGCGCGGCCATGGGCTCCACGCTCTTGCGTGACAGGGGGAGCATCAGGCCCGTGCAGTAGCCGCGAAGACCGGCATGCCGGTCCGCACGACCCAGGCCTGCGCTTAGGTGCTCCAGATAGCAATCAAAACGCTGTGCTGCATTCATTGACCCTCCAATTTGGAGCCTTAAAGGAGAAGTTATCTCATTTGCGACACAGTAAGATTAAGTTTTGCCCGCCGGCTTAAGGCCTCGCGACAGGCGCCGGCCGGCCAGCGCACGGCGATCCGTGCCCCGCCCAGCGTGGGCGAGGCGTCGACGC
>CAYRHV010000574.1:0-1621 GCA_964424045.1 uncultured Ottowia sp.
GTTCCAGTGCAACCTCTCGCGCCCAGTCGTGGCACGATCCCCGCACCTGATCCCTGCATCAAGACGATGATCATTTCCGCCTCCACCGACTATCAGCCCGCCGCCCGGCGCCGGCTGCCGCCGTTCCTGTTTCATTACCTCGACGGCGGGGCCTACGCCGAATACACGCTGCGCCACAACGTCAGCGACCTGTCCGAGGTGGCCCTGCGCCAGCGCGTGCTCAACGACATGTCGGAGCTCGACCTGAGCACGCGCCTGTTCGACGAGACGCTGTCGATGCCGGTGGCGCTGGCGCCGGTCGGGCTGGCCGGCATGTACGCGCGGCGTGGCGAGGTGCAGGCGGCGCGCGCCGCCGACGCGCACGGCATTCCGTTCACGATGTCGACGGTGTCGCTGTGCCCGATCGAGGAGGTGGCGCCGAAGATCCGGCGTCCGATGTGGTTCCAGCTCTACGTGCTCAAGGATCGCGGCTTCATGAAGAGCGTGCTCGAGCGCGCCCAGGTGGCCGGGGTCAAGACGCTGGTGTTCACCGTCGACATGCCGGTGCCCGGCGCGCGCTACCGCGACGCGCATTCGGGCATGAGCGGCCCGCTGGCGGCCTGGCGGCGCTACCTGCAGGCCGTGCTGCACCCGCGCTGGTCCTGGGACGTCGGCCTGCTGGGCCGCCCGCACGACCTGGGCAACGTGTCCAAATACCTGGGCAAGGCGACCGGGCTGGAGGACTACATCGGCTGGCTGGGCACCAACTTCGACCCCTCGATCTCGTGGAAGGACCTGGAATGGATCCGCGAGTTCTGGAAGGGCCCGATGCTGATCAAGGGCATCCTGGACCCGGAGGACGCCCGCGACGCGGTGCGCTTTGGTGCCGACGGCGTGATCGTCTCCAACCACGGCGGCCGCCAGCTCGACGGGGTGCTGTCGACGGCGCGGGCGCTGCCGGCGATTGCCGATGCGGTCGGTGACGACCTGGCCGTGCTGGTCGATTCCGGCGTGCGCACGGGCCTGGACGTGGTGCGCATGCTGGCGCTGGGAGCGCGCACGGTGCTGATCGGCCGCGCCTTCGTCTATGCCCTGGCCGTGGGCGGCCAGGCCGGCGTGGCCAACCTGCTGGAGCTGTTCGAGAAGGAAATGCGCGTGGCCATGACGCTGACGGGCGCACGCACCATCGCCGACATCACGCGCGATTCGCTGGCCCGGATGCCGGCCGCCTGAAGGCCGCCGAACCAGCGGCTGGAAGGTCGCAGCCGAAGCCTGCTTCGGCGCGGAGGAGTTGATTCATGAGTGCAATCATCCAGGAAATCGAGTCGCAGCCGGAGCACGACCTGGGTAGGTTCCTGGCGGCGATCCGGCGCGTGCTGCCGGACTCGGCCATCCTCACCGAGGCGGATCAGACGCGCGCCTACGAGGCCGATGGCCTGATGCTCGCGCGCGCGGTGCCGCAGGTGGTCCTGCTGCCCGAGGACGAGGCGCAGGTGGTGGCCGCGCTGAACGCGTGCCGCGAGTTCCGGGTGCCGGTGGTGCCGCGCGGCGCCGGCACCGGGCTGTCCGGGGGCGCCACGCCGCACCCGCACGGGGCGGTGATCAGCCTGGCGCGCTTCAACCGCATCCTGCAGCTGGATGC
>CAYRHV010000575.1:0-1608 GCA_964424045.1 uncultured Ottowia sp.
ATCGGCCTCCGATGAAGCCGGTCGGCGCTTGCAGGCCTGCCCCGAGGCGCAATGGGTCCCTGCCGAGCCCGGTCGGCGTCCTGGCGATGGCACCAAACGTGGCCCCGTGGGCATCGGGCCGCAACGCAGCGCCCCGTGCCGCCGACCCGCGACGGCGGGCCCGCACCTGAACCGCACCGGCCGCTCGGCCGCTGGTCGCCGGCTCCGCGCAAGCCGGGGCCGTCGCGCGAGGTAAGCCGCCATGAAACGCCGCGAGTGGATCCAGTTGGCCAGCCTGTTCACCGCGGCCGGCAGCCTGCCGCTGCTGCAGGCCTGCAGCGAGCGCCAGGCACGGCAGCCCGATGCCCCGCTGCGCATCGGCTACCTGCCGATCACCGACGCCACGCCGCTGCTGGTGGCGCACAGCCAGCGCCTGTTCGAGGCCGAGGGCGTGATGACGGAGCGGCCGGTGCCGTTCCAGGACTGGGCACAACTGCTGGAGGCCTTCATCGGCGGACAGGTGAACCTGGTGCACATGATGGCGCCGATGGCGGTGTGGGCGCGCTACGGCAGCCAGGCGTCGCTCAAGGTGCTGATGTGGAACCACATCGCGGGCTCGGCGCTCACCGTGCGACCGGACATCGACTCGGTCGCCGCGCTGGGCGGGCACACCGTCGCGATCCCGTACTGGTATTCGATCCACAACGTGGTGCTGCAGCACCTGCTGCGTCGCCAGGGCCTGGCTGCCACCGAGCAGGATCCGCCCGGCCCCGGCCAGGTGCGACTGGTCGTGATGGCGCCGGCCGACATGGTGGCTGGCCTGGCCGCCGGCCGCATCACCGGCTGCATCGTGGCCGAGCCCTTCAATGCCCTCGCGGAAAGCCAGGGCCTGGGCCGGGTGCTGCGCTTCACCGGCGATGTCTGGCGCGATCACGCCTGCTGCGTTACCGTGATGCACGGCGGCGACGTCGCGCACCGCCCCGAATGGGTGCAGAAGGTGACGACGGCACTGGTCAAGGCACAGCGCTGGACGCTGGAAAACCGCTGCGAGACGGCGGCCCTGCTGGCGGCCAGCGGCACCGGCCAGTACACACCCCACACGCGTGCCACGCTGGCGCAGGTGCTGGCGCCGACACGCCAGGCCTGGGCGGACTACGTGGCCCGTGGCGCCATCCGTCACCCCGAGTGGCAGCAGGCACGCATCGACTTCCAGCCCTACCCGTTCCCGAGCTACACGGAGAAACTGGTGCAGTTGCTGCGCCACACCCGGGTTGCCGGCGACAACGCCTTCCTGCAGTCGCTGGATCCGGCCCGGGTGGCGATGGAACTGGTGGACGAACGCTTCGTGCGCCAGGCGATCGAGGCCACGGGCAGCCGGGCGGCGTTTCACCTGGCGGCCGACTACACGCGCGTCGAAACGCTGGCTGCCTGAAAAGCCGGAAAAGCCCGCGGACGCGCGGCCCGCAGCTGGATCCTGCTTGATGAGGGGCACAATAGCCGCTTTTCACCGCGCACGCCCGGCGAAGAAGCTTCTTCCCGCGGCGGCGCTTGCCAGCCCGCACCGCCATGTCCAACACCATCCTGCAATCGCTTCCCGCCGGCCACAAGGTCGGCATCGCCTTCTCCGGC
>CAYRHV010000576.1:0-1602 GCA_964424045.1 uncultured Ottowia sp.
GCCGGTGGCGTCGAGGAGCTGCTGGCGCACGAGGTGCACGGGCTCACCGGCCTGGCAGGCCAGGACCTGCTGACGCTGCGCGGCGGTGTGCGAGTGCGCGGCGACTGGGCCACCATGCTGCGCCTGAACCTGCACAGCCGCCTGGCGCAGCGCGTGCTGATCGAGCTGGCATACGGGCCTTGCGCCGACGAACAGGCCCTGTATGCGCTGGCGGCGGGCGTCGCCTGGGAGGCCTGGTTCGAGCCGCGCCAGAGCTTCCGCGTCGACCTGACGGCGCAGGGCAGCCCGCTGCGCAGCCTCAACTTCGCCACGCTGCGCGTCAAGGACGCGGTGGCGGATCGCTTCCGCGCCCGCGCCGCCGGCGTGCGGCCCAGCATCGACACGCGCCGGCCCGAGGTGCGCGTGGCGGCGCATCTGGACGCCAGCCACGCGACGCTCTACATCGACACCAGCGGCGAGCCGTTGTTCAAGCGCGGCTGGCGCCAGGACAAGGGCGAGGCGCCACTGAAGGAAACGCTCGCCGCGGCCATGCTGGCGGCCTGCGGCTGGTGGGATCCGGCCACGCGCGCGGTCTCGTCGCTGCCGCTCTACGACCCCTGCTGCGGCTCCGGCACCATCGTCATCGAGGCCGCGCAGCTGGCGCTGGGGCTGCCGCCCGGCGGCCAGCGGCACTTCGGCTTCGAGCGCCTGCGCCCGTTCGATGCCGGCGCCTGGGCACGCCTGCGGCGCGAGGCCCTGGCCGCCGGCGCGGCGCCGGCCGCCGAGGTGCGCCTGTTCGGCAGCGACGTGGCGCACCGCATGGTCGACTTCGCGCAGCGCAACGCCGCGCGCGCCGGGGTTGCCGAGGCGGTGCAGCTGCGCGGCGGCGACGCGCTGCAGCGCCTGCCGCCCGCCGCCAGGCCGGGCGTGCTGCTGCTCAATCCGCCCTACGGCGAGCGCATCGCCGCCGCCGGCGTCGCCGGCGCCAGGGGCCACGGCCGCGAGGCCTTCCAGCACGCGGGCGCCGCCGAGCGCGACACCGGCAACGAATTCTTTGCCCGCCTGGCGGCGCACTGGAAGAGCCACTACGCCGGCTGGACCGCCTGGCTGCTGACGCCGGACCTGAAGCTGCCGGGCCGCCTGCGCCTGAAGGAGTCGCGCCGCGTGCCGCTGTGGAACGGGCCGATCGAGTGCCGGCTGTTTCGCTTCGACCTGACGGCCCGGCGCGACCCGGCGGTGCCGCCGCCATGAGCGGCGCGCTGCCCCCTGTGGTGATCGACACCAATCGCGTGCTCGACCTGTGGCTGTTCGAGGACCCGGCGGTGGCCGCCCTGGCGCAGGGCATTCGTGGTGGCACCCTGTGCTGGCTGGCCCACGCTGGCATGCGGGCCGAGCTGGCGCGGGTGCTCGGCTATCCGGCGCTGGAGCGACAGCTGGCGCGGCGCGAGCGCAGTGCGCCGGTGGTGCTGGCGGCGTTCGACCGCTGGAGTCGGTGTGTGCCGCCGGCGCCGCCGGCGCCGCTGCGCTGCAGCGATCCGGACGATCAGATGTTCATCGACCTGGCCGTGGCCTGGCGTGCCACCCTGGCGAGCCGGGATCGCGCCGTGCTGGCGCTCGGGCGCC
>CAYRHV010000577.1:0-1601 GCA_964424045.1 uncultured Ottowia sp.
GGCCCCAGAACGCCGCCGGGTCGGCCTGAGCCTCGGCAACCGTGCGCGCGTAGTTTCCAGCGGTTTCACGACCCATTCGTCTGTCTCCTCAGTGAACTGTGAGTGATGCCCAGGGCGATCCGGAACAGGCAGCATGCGTGCCGCGCGTCGGCCCTCGCCCGCCTCTGCTGCAACTCCGGCCCGCGTGCCCGGCACCGGCCATCATGGCAGCGGCAGGCTGCGCCAGCCTGCGGCCTGGCCCCGAGCCCGCCCGGCGCCGTGCCTTCCAGCTTGCAAAAACCCGTCCCGTTTCCTCCAAATTTCATCATAGCGCAGCGCCGCCGTCACGCACACCGGAGCGACGCCGGAAACAAGGGCAACGCTGAACAAGGCGGCCGATGCGCGCGCCTCAGGACCGCCTGGTGCGCCGCAGGCGGCGCGCATTGGCCACGGCGCGTCGGTGCACCGGCGCCAGGCCATGCAGGGCCACGTCGACGGCGCCATCGGCAAGCTGCCGATTCGCGCGCGCACTCAGGGCGCGCAGGGTACGTGGACGCATCCATCCGCCCAGCGCCAGCTTCCACCAGGCCTGCATCCACCACAACGCGTACTGCTGCTGGATCCCGGCCATGCGCGCCGCCATGCGCCAGCCGGACTCGCCGAAGGCCTCGAACTTTTCCGTCACCATGCGGCGCGCCTCGAGCTGGTCGCGCCGGCTGGGCAGCGGTCCGGCCTGCAGCATGCGGCCAATGCGGGTCGCCATCACCTGTGGCACGGCCTGGCCCAACTCGCCGGAGCGGCGTGCCAGCCGCCGGGCACTAGCGGCAGTCTTGCGGTTCACGGACACGGGTTTCTCCTTGTGGTGTTTCGCGCTGTCAGGTGCTGATGGCGCGAAATACGACACCGACAGCCCGGCACGCGCCTGCACGCCGAGGGGGTGATCTTCGCTCCGGCATCGGATCCGTGCAACCGGCGCCGCCGCGCTCACCGGATCAGCTTCTGCCAGGCGCGAAAGCTCGGATGGTCGGCGTCGGCCAGCCATTCGAAGCCGACCATCTCGGTGGTCACGAGCTCACAGCCGGCCGCCGCCAGCCGGTCGTAGGCGGCATCGCGATTGCGCTCGGTGCGCGAGCTGCAGGCGTCGGTGACGACCCAGACGTCCCAGTCGAGCTCCAGCAGCCCGAGCGCGGTCTGCAGCAGGCAGACGTGCGTCTCGCAGCCGGCGAGCACCAGCGCGCCGCGCTCGGGCTCGTCCGCGGCCGCCTTCTTCTGCAGGTGGCGCGGCAGGCTGCGCGCATTGCCGCGCGGCGCCGGTGCAGCCGGTGCCAGCAGCGGCTGCAGCACCTCGGCGGCGCTGAAGCTGCTCTTGTCCACGACCTGGCGGCAGTAGCGAGCCAGCGCCGGGTCCAGCACGCCCAGCTTGTCGGGGATCTGGGCCGTGCCCCAGACCGGGATGTCGAGCGCCGTGGCCAGTTCGGCCAGCCGGTGGGCGTTGGCCAGCACGGCTTCGCTGCCGTGCATGGCCGGCATCAGGCGGGCCTGGTAGTCGATCAGTACCAGTTGGCAGTCGTCGGCTTGCAGCAGCATGGGGGACTCTCCTCGCATTGGGTCGGGGCGGGCGT
>CAYRHV010000578.1:0-1598 GCA_964424045.1 uncultured Ottowia sp.
GAGGCCCGCCGTGGCGAAGTGCCCGAGCCCAATGCCATGACCCTGGCCACGGTGGGCAGCAACCTGCGGCCGAGCACGCGCGTCGTGCTGGTGAAGGACTTCGACGCCCGCGGCATCGTCTGGTATACCAACTACGACAGCCGCAAGGGACAGGAGCTAGCCGGCAACCCCTGGGCCGCGCTGCAGTTCCACTGGGTCGTGCTCGAGCGCGTGGTGCGCATCGAGGGCCTGGTCGAACGGGTCGACGACGCCGAGAGCGACGCCTACTACGCCAGCCGGCCGCTGGACAGCCGCATCGGCGCCTGGGCCAGCCCGCAAAGCCAGGTGATCGAAAGCCGCAGCGTGCTGGTTGCGGCGGCCGCGCGTCATGGCGCGAAGTTCATGATGAATCCACCGCGCCCGCCGCATTGGGGCGGCTTCCGGCTGGTGCCGGATCGCTGGGAATTCTGGCAGGGCCGCAAGAGCCGCCTGCACGATCGCCTGCGCTACCGGCGTGAAGGCGAGGCCTGGGTGCGCGAGCGACTCGCGCCCTGACAGGCGCCGTCAACCCCAGTGGCCACCGCGGCGGCGGCGCAGCAGCCGCTGTGCCAGTTCGAACAGGCCCTCGCTCACCAGGGCCAGGCCGGCGGCCGGAATGGCGCCGGCCAGCAGCAGCTGCGAGTCGTTGATTGCCAGGCCGGTGACGATGCGCTCGCCATAACCGCCGGCGCCGATGAAGGCGGCGATGGTGGCGGTGCCGATGGCGATGGTGGTGGCGATGCGCACGCCCGCGATCAGGGTCGGCAGCGCCAGCGGCAGCTGCACGTGGCGCAGGGTCTGGCGCTCGGTCATGCCCAGCGCGCGGCTGGCGGCGCACAGGCTGTCCGACACGCCGGACAGCCCGGCCACCGTGTTCTGCACGATCGGCAGGATGGAATACAGCGTCAGCGCCACCAGCGCCGGCAGCACGCCGATGCGCCCCAGCAGCCAGATCAGGATCGCCAGCAGGGCCAGCGAAGGCACGGTCTGCATCAGGCCGCTGGCGCCCAGCACCAGGGCCCGCCAGCGGTCGCGCCGGTAGACCGCCACGCCGAGCGGCAGCGCGATCAGCGTCGCCGCGCCGACCGAGACGACCACCAGCATCAGGTGCTGCAGCGTCAGGCGCCCGAGGTCCGGCCCCAGCAGCTTGGCGGCCAGGCCGCGCGTGCTGCCGGCACCTGAGACCGGCGCCATGCCGTCCATTCCAGCCAGGAAATCGCGTGCAATGCTGGCGAAGTCATCGCCGTCCAGCTCGGCGCGCGCGTTCATGCCGATCATGGCGTGCTCGTCGATGCGCCCCGCCAGTTCGCCGATCGCCGCCCAGGCCTGCGGGAAGCGCTCGGGGACGCCGAGCCGGTACAGCACCACCGCGTCGTAGCGTGGGAAATAGCCGTGGTCGTCGCGCAGCACGCGCAGGCCCAGGTGGTCGATCTTGGCGTCGGTGGTGTAGATGTCCATGACTTCGATCTGCCCCGCCGCCAGGGCCTCGTAGGCGATGCCGTGGTCCAGTCCGGTCGGCCGCTGCGGCAGGCCGTAGCGCGCCGCCAGCCCGGCCCAGCCGTCGGCGCGGCCGATGAACT
>CAYRHV010000579.1:0-1598 GCA_964424045.1 uncultured Ottowia sp.
CCGGTGCTGGACGCCATGCGCCGCTTCGAGGAGCACGACCGCGCCAACATCCACCGCGGCGTGCACACGCTGAGCCAGCGCGCCACCGACGACTTCGAGCAGGCGCGCGCGACGCTCAAGCGCTTCATCGGCGCCGGCCGCGAGCACGAGCTGGTGTTCACCTCCGGCACCACCGAAGCGCTCAACCTGGTGGCCCAGGGCCTGTGGATCGGCGGCGGCGACAAGGCCTGGCTGCGCGCCGGCGACCGCATCATCGTCAGCGGCCTGGAGCATCACGCCAACCTGATTCCCTGGCAGCAGGCGGCGCGCTGGAGCGGCGCCGAGCTGGTCATCCTCAAGCCCGACAGCGAAGGCCGGCTGCACCTGGCCGACCTGGAGCGCCTGCTGACGCCGCGCACGCGCGTGCTGGCGCTCACCGCCAGCGCCAACGCCACCGGCGAGCGCCCGCCCTACGAGCAGATGCTGCAGCTGGCCGCCGAGGCCGGCGCGCTCACCGTGCTCGACGCCGCGCAGGCGGTCGGCCACGCGGCGCCCGAGCTGTCCAGCCTGGCCTGTGACTTCATGGCCTTTTCCGGCCACAAGATGTATGGGCCGATGGGCATGGGCGCCCTGGCCGGTCGGCGCGCGGCGCTGGAGCGGCTCGAGCCGCTGCGCCTGGGCGGCGACATGGTCGAATGGGTGACCCACGAATCGGCGCGCTGGGCCGAGCTGCCGGCGCGGCTGGAGGGCGGCACGCCCAACGTCACCGGCGCCGTCGGCATGGCGGCGGCAGCCGAGTTCATCGAGCACATCGGCCGCGACGCCATCGACGCCCACGTGCACGCCCTGCGCGCGCACGCGGCCGAGGGCCTGGCCCGCCTGCCCGGCGTGCGCGTGCTGGCGCCGCAGGCGACGCAGGCGGCCGTGGTCTCCTTCGTCGCCGAGCACGTGCACCCGCACGACATCGGCACCCTGGTGGACGAGCAGGGGGTGGCGGTGCGCACCGGCCACCACTGCGCCCAGCCGCTGATGGACCAGCTGCAGCTGGGCTCGACCACGCGCGCCTCGTTTGGCGTCTACAACACCCTGGACGAGGTCGAACGCCTGCTGGCGGCGGTGGCGCGCGCCCTGGAGATCATGCGATGAGCGGCGCCGAGCTCGACCTCTATCAGGAGGTGGTACTGGAGCACAAGCGCGCGCCGCGCAACTTCGGCCACCTGGAGCACCCGACGCACCAGGCGCAGGGCACGAACCCCTCCTGCGGCGACCGCATCGCCGTCGAACTGGTACTCGATGGCGAGCAGGTGCAGGACATCGCCTTCAACGGCCAGGCCTGCGCCATCTGCATGGCCTCCAGCTCGATGATGACCGAAGCCGTCAAGGGCCGCGAGCTGGCGCATGCACGCGCGCTGCAGCAACGCTTTCGCGCCGTGCTCACGGGCGAGGAAGAGCCGGACGAGGAAACGCTGGGCAAGCTGATCAGCCTGGCCGGCGTGCGCCAGTATCCGGCGCGCATCAAGTGCGCACTGTTGGGCTGGCACGCGCTCATGCATGCGATCGCCGAGGGCGATACCAGCGACCCGACGCATGCGCCCGAAGATCTGGAGTCATTGTAATGA
>CAYRHV010000580.1:0-1592 GCA_964424045.1 uncultured Ottowia sp.
ACCGGCGCCTGACGGTGTTCAAGCGCTACTTCCGCTGGGCGCTGCGCGAGCGCCTCATCGACGCCGATCCGACGCTGCGCCTGCTGGCTGCGCGCCAGCCGATGCGCGTGCCCGGCACGCTGAACGAAGCCCAGATCGAGGCCCTGCTGGCGGCGCCGAATACCGACACGCCGCTCGGCCTGCGCGACCGCACCATGCTCGAGCTGATGTATGCCAGCGGCCTGCGCGTGAGCGAGCTGGTGGGGCTGAAGACCTTCCACGTCGGCCTGAACGAGGGCGTGGTGCGCGTGCTGGGCAAGGGCAGCAAGGAGCGCCTGGTGCCGTTTGGCCAGGTGGCGCGCGCCTGGCTGGAGCGCTACCTGCGCGAGGGCCGGCCCGCCATCCTGGGTGCGCGCCAGAACGAGGCGCTGTTCGTCACCGGTGCCGGGCGCACGCCCGGCACGGCGATGTCGCGCGTGATGTTCTGGACCCTGGTCAAGCGCTATGCCCGGCAGGCCGGCATCGGCGCGCCGTTGTCGCCGCACACCCTGCGCCACGCCTTCGCGACTCACCTGCTGAACCACGGCGCCGATCTGCGCGCGGTGCAGATGCTGCTCGGCCACGCCGACATCTCGACCACCACCATCTACACCCACATCGCGCGCCAGCGCCTGAAGGACCTGCACGCGCAGCACCATCCGCGCGGCTGAGGGCGGGACATTGCCGCGCCGCGTGCTGACCGAGGCCCTTTTGCGCGCGGTCCATGGCCTGTCGGCCCGCGTGCTCGATCACCCGGAACAGCCGGGTCAGCCCTGGGTGCTGTTTCGCGTGCCGCCGCGGGGCGCGGCCGATTCGGCTTGAGTTTCAGGTTCCGAGCACGTTTTCGGCCTCGATCCCATCCCAGTCAAGCGCTGAGGGCTCGTAGGCCGATGGCTACGAACTGCTCGGCCTCATGCCCATTCGCATTCAAAAACATGACAAACGGCATTGGGCGTTGCCGACATGGTCCACGACGCTGCAGTCATCGAAGCGCAGCGAGGTCATTCATCATTTGTCATTTTGAACGCGAGTTCGTATCAACCCTGGAGCGCAGCGGCCGCCGATGCCTGCAGCGAGGTGGTCGGCCTGCCGATCAGCCCCGACAGCACGTGCCCGTCGTCGAACAGCGCACCCTTGGCGGCTTCGACGTCCAGGGCCGGCAGCGCCTGGGCCCAGGGCGCGGGCACGCCCGCGGCGATGAGGGCGGCGGTGTAGTCGGCGGGCGGCAGGTCGCGGTAGGGGATGTCCTTGCCGCTCTGGCGCGAGATTTCCGCCGCCAGATCGGCCAGCGTCCAGGCCGTGTCGCCGGCGAGCTCGTAGGTCCTGCCTTCGTGGCTGGTGGAGTTGAGCACCGCTACAGCGGCGGCGGCGTAATCGGCGCGCGCGGCCGAGGCGATCCGGCCTGCTCCGGCGCTGCCGATGAGCGCGCCGTGGGCCACCGCCTGCTTGGCCGACGCGGTGTGGTTCTCGGTGTACCAGCCGTTGCGCAACAGCGTGACGGCCAGGCCCGAGGCCTTCAGCAGCGCCTCGGTCTCGACGTGCTCGGGCGCCAGGCTCAGGGTGGAGCGGTCGGC
>CAYRHV010000581.1:0-1591 GCA_964424045.1 uncultured Ottowia sp.
CTGCTGCTGGCCGAGCAGGCCATCGAGCTCGTGGCCGATCGCGCCCTGGCGCGCGAGGTTCCGGACCGCCGTTGGGCCGAACTGGCGCAGCACCTCGGCACCTCACTGCACGAGGGGCTGTTCGAGGCCGGCCTGAGCGAGGCGGTCGGCGCGGTCAGCGCCCTGCTCGAGCAGCATTTCCCGCCCGACGAGACCACCCCCGGCCCACGGCGCAACCAGCTGCCGGACGACCCGGTGCTGCGCTGAGGGCAATCAGGCCGGCTTGCGCGCCAGCAGGGTCGCGAACTGGAAGCGCGCGCCGCTGTGCAGCGTGCCCAGGTCCTCGTTGTACTTCACGAGTTCCCAGCCTTCGTCCTCGTAATAGTCGCGCAGCTCACCCTCGGCGAGCTTGAACGGAAAGCCCACCGGACAGGGATGGCGCGGCGTGTCCATCGCGGCCACGACCAGGTTGTAACCGCCCGGGCGCGTGCACGCCTGCATGTCGGCGATGACCGCCGGAATGCGCGCCGGGTCCAGGAACATCAGGGTCACGGTGCAGGCGATGAAGTCGTAGTCGTCGCCCAGCGCGGCCTCGTTGATGTCGTAGACGCGCGGCGCGACGTTGTGCATGCCCTCGTGCTCGAGGATGGATTGCAGCGTGCCGATGGCGGCCGGATTGGCGTCGATCGCCGTCACGTCAAAGCCCAGGCTGGCCAGGTAGAGCGCATTGCGGCCGCTGCCGCAGCCCATGTCGAGTGCCTTGCACGGCGGGATGGTGGCGCAGGCTTCAACCACCTCGCTGTGCGGCGGGTTCATGCCATGGCGTTCACTGAAGTAGTGGGCGTCGCGCGGGGTATCGGTCATGGAAGCTTCTCTGCAAGTCGTGAAGGATGGATGGCCCGGCCGCGCCATCGCACGCCTCGGCTGGGTCCAGCTATCCTAGTCGCTGGCGCGGACGCGGGCGCCGCGGCGCCGAATGGCCGCACAGCGCGTGGCGGCGCTCAGCCGGCCGCCTTGCGCGCCATCGGGACGCGTGCGTCCACCTGCTCGAGCAGGCGCTTGTTGACGGCGTGCACCGCTTCCAGCTCCTGCTGCAGGGCGCTGCTGACGCTGGTCATCGCCTGCAGCTTGCGGTTGGCTTCGCGCAGGTGGTCGGCGATGTGCTTGGCCATCAGCAGCAGCAGGCGCGCGGCCACCGTGGGCTGCTCGTCGATCATGCGATCCAGGGCGCGCCGCGTGAGCACGCCCAGGGCCAGGTCGGTGGTGGCGGTGCAGGTGGCCGAGCGCGCGGCCTGGTCGACCAGGCCCATCTCGCCCATCAGGCTGCCCGGCCCGAGCACCGAGACCACGATGCCCTCGTTGCCGGCATGGGTCTCGACCGTCACCTCGCCGCTCAGGATGAGCGACATCGCGTGATCGTCGGCGCCGGCCCCGGCACGAATCACCACGGTGCCGGCGGCGACCCGGTGCGGCCGCATGTAGTCGACCACGATGCGGGCATCCTGAGCGCCAAGCTGCGCCAGCGCGCCGCCGCTGGCCAGCAGGGCGGCGGCCTTGTCTCGTACCAGTTGTGCGCCCTGAGCCCGGTTTTGCCACATGCGGTGGATTCTAG
>CAYRHV010000582.1:0-1588 GCA_964424045.1 uncultured Ottowia sp.
CCGGCTCGGGCGCGTGCGTGAAGCCCGAGGGCTGGCCCGGCTCGACCTCGCCGCCCAGCGCCTCCACCAGCTCGTCCACCAGCGTCGACAGCTCGCCGGTGGCCAGTGCCACGTCGGCGTCGAAGCGGTCCTCCTCGCGGTCGGTGGCGCGCTCCTCGAACACGCCTTCCAGGAACGCGATCTTGCGCAGCTGCAGCGCCTCGGTCAGCGTGAAGCCGACGCGCCCTTCCCAGGCCAGCGCCAGCCGCGTCGGCAGCTTGCCCTCGGCCACGTGCTGGCGCACCTCGTCCGTGTTCAGGTCGTGGCGCGCGAAGCGCACCAGCGCCGGCTGCTCGCCGCTGCCCTTGAGCTCGCATTCGCGCTCGATGTGAAAGGCTGGCGGCAGCGCGTCCGCCGACTGCGCCGCCAGCCAGGCCGCCATCGCCGACTGCGGCGTCTGCTGCGTCTGCAGCAGCGCGATCGAAAAGCCCGGGCCGGCCACGCGCACCAGGCTGCTGATGAGCTCGTCCGCCTTGCCGGGGCTGGCGGCGTCCAGCATCAGGCGGCGCCGGCGCGGGTCCAGCCACAGCGTGACCTGGCTGCGCCGCGGGAAGGCCTGCGGCAGCAGCGCCAGCAGGGCGTCGTCGCGGATGTCGCGCGTCTCCTTCTTGCCCGGCTTGCGGCCGCTGCTGCGCTCGATTTCGTCGATCACCGCCTGCGCGCGGCGCCGCACCGCGTCGCCCGGCACGGCCTTGGTCTCGATCGCCAGGCGCGCGATCCACTGGCCGTCCACCACCTCCACCAGCGCGCCATGCTCCTGGCCGCGGGGCGGCACCCAGCCGCTGGATTTCTGCTGCGTGGCGCCGCACTCGGCAAAGGGTTCGCGCGCCAGCGCTTCTTCAAGCTGTGCCGCCGAGGCCGGCCAGCCGGGGCCGAGGCGGTAGAGCATCAGGTTCTTGAACACGTCGGTCTTTCCAGTCGATGCGGCCCGCACCAAAGGCGGGCCGGACCGGCATCATAGAACGCAGGACGGGACAGGCCCGGGCATGCGGGGCGCTGCGTCCGCAACCGGCCAATAATGGCACGCCATGCGCATCCAGGTCGCCCCCAATCCCAACCGCGGCAAGCGCGCCGCCGCCGCAGCGCCCATGCTGGCCCGGCTGCGACCCGACCAGGTCGGCGACGTCCTCGCCTTCCATCGCTCGATCGAAGGCTACGCGCCCACTCCGCTGGTGGCCTTGCCGCAGCTGGCGTCGCGGCTGGGCGTCGGGGCGATCCACGTCAAGGACGAGAGCTGGCGCTTCGGGCTCAACGCCTTCAAGGCGCTCGGCGGCAGCTACGCCATCGCGGCCCATCTGGCGGGCCGGCTCGGGCTGGCTCTGGCGGAGCTGCCCTACGAGCGCCTGATCTCGGACGAGGTGCGCGCGCGCCTGGGCGATGTCACCTTCGTCACCGCCACCGACGGCAACCACGGCCGCGGCGTGGCCTGGACCGCGCACAAGCTGCGGCAGAACTGTGTCGTGCACATGCCCCGCGGCGCGGCCGCGGACCGGCTGGAGAACATCCGCGCGCTGGGGGCCCGGGCCGACCTCAACGACATGAATTACGA
>CAYRHV010000583.1:0-1587 GCA_964424045.1 uncultured Ottowia sp.
CCGGCCTTGCCGAGCTGGCGCAGGCTGTGCTCCTCGTTGGCGACCTCGCCGATGGTGGCACGGCACTCGATGTGAATGCGACGCACCTCGCCCGAGCGCAGCCGCACCTGGGCGTAGATGCCCTCGCGCGCCAGCAGCGTCGCGGAAGTGCCAGCCGAGCGCGCGATCTGGGCCCCGGCGCCGGGCTTGAGCTCGACGCAGTGGATGGTCGAGCCGACCGGGATGTTGCGGATCGGCAGCGTGTTGCCGACGCGGATCGGCGCCTCGGCGCCGCTGATCAGCTGGCTGCCGGGCTCGACGCCGCGCGGGGCAATGATGTAGCGGCGCTCGCCGTCCGCATAGCAGACCAGGGCGATGTAGGCCGAGCGGTTCGGGTCGTACTCGATGCGCTCGACCTTGGCCGGAATGCCGTCCTTGTCACGCCGGAAGTCGACCACGCGATAGTGGTGGCGATGTCCGCCGCCGCGATGGCGCGTGGTGATGCGGCCGTGATTGTTGCGGCCGGCGTTCTGGAACTGGGACTCCAGCAGGGGCGCGAAGCCGTCGCCCTTGTGCAACTGTGCACGCGAGACCTTGACGGCGCCGCGGCGCCCCGCCGTGGTGGGTTTGATCTTGATGACAGCCATGATTTACGCAGCCTCCCCGGACAGGTTCAGCTCCTGGCCTTCCTTGAGCATCACGTACGCCTTGCGCACGTGGTCGCGGCGGCCCACGGTGCGGCCGAAGCGCTTGGTCTTGCCCCGCTGGTTGGCCACCGAGACGCTCTTGACCTGCACGCCGAACAGCAGCTCCACGGCCGCCTTGATCTCGGGCTTGGTCGCGCCCTTGAGCACCTTGAAGGTGACGACGTTGGACTGCTCGGCCACCATGGTGGCCTTCTCGGAAATCACCGGCGCCACCAGCACCTGCATCAGGCGCCCTTCGTCGAACTGGCGCTCGGCCGGAGTCGGATTGATGCGGCTCATGCGAACATCTCCTTGAGCTGGTCGATCGCGCCCTTGGTCACGAGCACCTTCTTGAAGTGCACCAGCGAGACCGGGTCGGCGTAGCGCGGCTCGATCACCAGCACGTTGCCAAGGTTGCGCGAAGCCAGGAACAGGTTCTCGTCGACCTCGTCGGCGATCACCAGCACGGAATCAAGCTTCATGGCCTTCAGCTTCTGCGCCAGCAGCCGGGTCTTGGGCGCATCGACCTTGATCGAGTCGACCACCGCCAGGCGGCCTTCGCGCACCAGCTGCGACAGGATCGAGGCCATGCCGGCGCGATACATCTTGCGGTTCAGCTTGTGGCTGAAGTTCTCCAGCGGGCTGCTCGGGAAGGCGCGACCGCCCCCACGCCACACCGGCGACGACGTCATGCCGGCGCGCGCCCGGCCGGTGCCCTTCTGACGCCACGGCTTGCGCGTCGAGTGATTCACCGTGCCGCGGTCCTTCTGGGCCCGCGTGCCCTGGCGCGCGTTGGCCTGGTAAGCAACCACCAGCTGGTGCACCAGAGCCTCGTTGTAGTCGCGGCCGAACACGGTCTCGGGGGCGTCCACCTTGGCCGTGGCCTCGCCCTGGTCATTCAGGAGCTCGAGCTGCATCACTT
>CAYRHV010000584.1:0-1586 GCA_964424045.1 uncultured Ottowia sp.
TAGGTGGTGCGGTAGTCGAGCTCGCGCTGCCGCTTGGTGGAGCGCCATTCGCGGTTGAAGTCGCTGACGTAGTTGAAATACAGCCGGGGCTGGGGGTGCACCGAGCGCGCGATGACGCGCTGCACGGCCTCGCGGTCGGGGTGCTTGAACTGGGCGCCATTGCTGCTGAACAGGAAGCGCGGGCTTTCGATCAGCGCCATCAGCGCGTCGGTGGTGTTGCCCTTGCTGCCGTGGTGCGCAACCTTGACGGCGTCGACGGCCAGGCGCTCGAGACTGCGCTCGGCGAGCAGGCGCTGCAGTGAGGCGCAGACGGCGTCAGGATGGGCGTCGGCCAGGAACAGGCAGCGCTTGCCGGCGCATTCGGCCAGGAAGGCGATGCTGGCGCCGTTGGCCTTGGCGTTGTCGGGGCGGGACTGATTCTTCAGCAGCTCCTCGAGTTCGGGCGTGCTGCCGAGCAGGCCTTCAGCCGGCAGGTAGCGCTTCTGGCCAGACAGCAGCTCCCAGGCCGCGTCGAGGTCGCCGGGCGCGAGAGCGTCGCCGATGTCCTTCTTCCAGGCCTGACGCATCGCGTCCAGCTTGGCCGGCGTGGGCGAGAGCAGGGTGAGGCGCATGCCGCCGGGCAGTTCGTGCACCGGCAGTGCGCCACTGTCCGGGACGACCACCGGGCCGCTGTCGAAGGCGCTGTTCCAGGTGCCCGGGTCGAGCCGGCGCTCCAGCAGGGCGCTGAAATACTCGCCCTGCTTGCCGCCCAGCAGGCCGCGCGCCTGCTCCAGGTGGCGCCAGCCGTTGAACCAGACGTCCTTGACGACGAAGGGCCAGGGCCTGCGGTTGGCGAACAGGCGCACCAGGCCGTCGATGTGGTCGGTGTCGACGTGGGTCAGCACCATCAGCTCGAAGCGGCGATCGCCCGCGGGCAGGGCGTCCAGGCGCGCCTGCAGGTGCCTGAAGGCGCCGATCGGGCCGCCATCGATCAGCATGCGGCGCGTGCGCTGGCCGTCACCCCACTCGACCAGCAGGCAGTCGCCGTGCAGGGCCGGCAGCATCTCGACGCGCATGAAGGGCTTGGCCATGGGTGTTCTTCCAGTGTCAGTTTTTCATGCGAACCTGCGTTTGGAATGACGAATGACTTCGCTGCGCTTCAATGACTGCAGCGTCGTGAGCCATGCCGGCCCCAGCCGGCGCCATTGGCCATGTCTTGAACGCGCATCGGTGTATGAGCCCGAGATTCCAAGGGCCGCGGAGCAGGCCATCCCAGTGGCAGCCGTGGCCGGGGTTCCCCTGGCCACTGGCTGCGCCTCCAGCAAGAGGCTCCCACGCTGCGCTGCCCCCAAAGGGGGCCTTCGCACCTTCGGGCGGCCGAGCGGTGCTCAGGGGGAGGCGCAACATCGCGCAGCGAGTGGAGCCACGGCGGCGGTTCACTCCCCGAGAGGCGCCGCAACGCTCGCGACGCTCCAGCCCCGCGATTCCAAAGGCCGCGGAGCAGGCCACGCCAGTGGCAGCCGTGGCCGGGGTTTCCCTGGCCACAGGCTGCGCCCCCTCGAGGGGGGAGGCGCAACATCGCGCAGCGAGTGGAGCCACGGGGGTGG
>CAYRHV010000585.1:0-1582 GCA_964424045.1 uncultured Ottowia sp.
CACCAGTTCCTGCGCCACCTGCAGCGCACGCGCCTGCTGCTGCACGTCGTCGACCTGGCGCCGTTCGACGACAGCGTCGATCCGGTGGTGCAGGCGCGCGCGATTGTCAGCGAGCTGAAGAAATACGACCCGGCCCTGCACGCCAAGCCGCGCTGGCTGGTGCTGAACAAGCTTGACATGGTGCCGCCCGAGGAGCGCGAGCAGCGGGTGCGCGAATTCGTGCGGCGCCTGCGCTGGAAGGGACCGGTGTTCGAGATCTCGGCCCTCACGCGCGAGGGCTGCGAGCCGCTGGTGCAGGCCATTGCCGAACACCTGCAGGCCGAGCGGCGTGCCGCCGAGCCGCGCTTCGCCGATGACCCGCGCTTTGCGCCGTCCGGCGCGCCGGAGCACGAGCAGCAGACCAGGCCGGACGCAGGGCGCGACGATCCATCATGAAACAACAGGGAAATGGGAGCGTGCTGCGCCAGGCCAGACGCATCGTGGTCAAGGTCGGCTCCAGCCTGGTGACCAACGAGGGGCGCGGCCTGGACGAGGCGGCCATCGGCGAGTGGTGTCGCCAGCTCGCGGTGCTCGAGCGTGGCGAGGACGGCCAGGGGCGGCGCGAGATGGTGATGGTCTCCAGCGGCGCCATCGCCGAAGGCATGAAGCGCATGGGCTGGACACGCCGCCCGCACGAGGTGAACAAGCTGCAGGCCGCTGCCGCCGTGGGCCAGATGGGCCTGGCCCAGATGTACGAGAGCAAGCTGCGCGAGCAGGGCCTGCGCAGCGCCCAGGTGTTGCTGACGCACGCCGACCTGTCCGACCGCGAGCGCTACCTGAATGCGCGCTCGACCCTGCTGACCCTGCTGCGCCACGAGGTGCTGCCGGTGATCAACGAGAACGACACCGTGATCACGGACGAGATCAAGGTCGGCGACAACGACACCCTGGGGGCGCTGGTGGCGAACCTGATCGAGGCCGACCTGCTGGTGATCCTGACCGACCAGCGCGGCCTGTTCACGGCCGACCCGCGGCGCGACCCGGAGGCCCAATTCGTGCACGAGGCGCGTGCGGGGGACCCGGCGCTCGAGCGCATGGCCGGCGGCGCCGGTTCGAGCATCGGCAAGGGCGGCATGCTGACCAAGATCCTGGCCGCGCGTCGCGCTGCCGGCTCGGGGGCCTCCACCGTGATCGCCTGGGGACGCGAGCCCGATGCCCTGCTGCGCCTCGCGCACGGCGAGAACATCGGCACCCTGCTGGTGGCGCCCACGCACAAGACGCAGGCGCGCAAGCAGTGGATCGCCGATCACCTGCAGTTGCGTGGCACGGTGGTGGTCGATGACGGCGCCGTCGCCAAGCTGCAGCGCGAAGGCAAGAGCCTGCTGCCGGTGGGCATGACGCGTGTCGACGGGGTGTTCTCGCGCGGCGACGTGATCGCCATCCACGACGAGGCGGGCCAGGAGCTGGCGCGTGGCCTGGCCAATTATTCAAGCAGCGAGGCGCGCCTGCTGTGCCGCCAGCCGTCCAGCCAGATCAAGGCCCAGCTCGGCTATGCCGGTGAACCCGAGATGGTGCATCGCGACAACCTGGTGCTGACGCGCCA
>CAYRHV010000586.1:0-1581 GCA_964424045.1 uncultured Ottowia sp.
CCTATGCCCAGCGCGCCTATCTCGAATACGCCCTGTCCGTGGTCAAGGGGCGCGCGCTGCCGGACGTGGCCGATGGGCAGAAGCCGGTGCAGCGGCGCATCCTGTATGCGATGGAGCGCATGGGCCTGGGCTGGGGCGGGGCCGGCGGCAACACGCCGGCCCGGCCGGTGAAGAGCGCGCGCGTGGTGGGCGACGTGCTGGGGCGCTTTCACCCGCACGGCGACAGCGCGGCCTACGACGCGCTGGTGCGCATGGCGCAGGACTTCTCGCAGCGCTACCCGCTGATCGACGGCCAGGGCAACTTCGGCAGCCGCGATGGCGACGGTGCGGCCGCCATGCGCTACACCGAGGCGCGGCTGGCCAGGATCACGCGCCTGCTGCTGCAGGAAGTGGACCAGGGCACGGTGGACTGGACGCCCAATTACGACGGCTCGACCGAGGAGCCCAGGCAGCTGCCGGCGCGCCTGCCGTTTGCGCTGCTGAACGGCGCCAGCGGCATCGCCGTCGGCCTGGCGACCGAGATTCCGAGCCACAACCTGCGCGAGGTGGCCGATGCCTGCATGGCGCTGGTGAAGGATCCGAAGCTCTCGGACGACGAGCTGTTTGCCCTGCTGCCGGGCCCCGACTATCCGGGCGGCGGCCAGATCATCAGCAGCGAGGACGACATCCGCGCCGCCTACCGCAGCGGCCGCGGCAGCCTGAAGGTGCGCGCGCGCTGGACCATCGAGGACCTGGCGCGTGGCCAGTGGCAGATGGTGGTGACCGAACTGCCGCCCGGTACCTCGACGCAGAAGGTGCTGGAGGAGATTGAGGAGCTCACCAACCCGAAGGTGAAGAACGGCAAGAAGGCGGTGACGCAGGAGCAGGGCCAGCTCAAGGGCACGATCCTGGCGGTGCTGGACGGCGTGCGCGACGAATCGAGCAAGGACGCACCGGTGCGCATCGTGTTCGAGCCCAAGAGCCGGACGGTGGACCAGGACGAGCTTGCCAACACCTTGCTCGCGCACACCAGCCTGGAGTCGAGCAGCCCCATCAACCTGACCAGCATCGGGCTGGACGGGCGGCCGACGCAGAAGAGCCTGCGCCAGATGCTGGTCGAGTGGATCGAATTTCGCCAGACCACCATCAGGCGGCGCAGCGAGCACCGCCTGGGCAAGGTGCTGGACCGCATCCACATCCTCGAAGGCCGGCAGCTGGTGCTGCTGAACATCGACGAGGTGATCGCCATCATCCGCACCAGCGACGAGCCGAAGGCGGCGCTGATGGCGCGCTTTGCCCTCACCGAGCGCCAGGCCGACGACATCCTCGACATCCGCCTGCGCCAGCTGGCGCGGCTGGAAGCGATCCGGATCGAGCAGGAGCTGCTTGAACTGCGCAAGGAACAGGGACAGCTGGAAACCGTGCTGGGCAGCCCGGCCACGCTGCGCCGGCTGATGGTGAAGGAGATCGAGGCGGACGCGAAGGAATTTGCCGACCCGCGCCGCACCCTGATCCAGGCCGAGAAGAAGGCCGTGGTCGAGCTCAAGGTGCTGGACGAGCCGGTCACCGTGGTGGTGAGCGAGAAGGGCTGGGTGCGCGCGC
>CAYRHV010000587.1:0-1575 GCA_964424045.1 uncultured Ottowia sp.
CGCTGGACCTGCTGCTCTACCTGATCCGCAAGCAGAACTTCAACATCCTCGACATTCCGCTGGCGGCGGTGACGCGCCAGTACCTCAGCTACATCGACGAGATCCGCGAGCGCAACCTGGAGCTGGCGGCCGAATACCTGCTGATGGCCGCCATGCTGATCGAGATCAAGTCGCGCATGCTGCTGCCGCCGCGCAAGACGGCCGACGGCGAGGAAGCCGAGGACCCACGCGCCGAGCTGGTGCGCCGCCTGCTCGAATACGAGCAGATGAAGCTCGCCGCCAGCCACCTGGCCGAGCTGCCGCAGCACGGACGCGACTTCCTGAAGGCGCAGGTCTACGTCGAGCAGGCGCTCAGGCCACGCTTCCCCGACGTCGAGCTGGCCGACCTGCAGGCGGCCTGGGCCGCCGTGCTGGAGCGCGCCCGGCTGGTGCAGAGCCACAGGATCACGCGCGAGCAGCTGAGCGTGCGCGAGCACATGTCGATCGTGCTGCGCAAGCTCCAGAGCCAGCGTTTCGCCCCCTTCGAGGAACTGTTCGACACCGCCGGCGGCGTGCCGGTGCTGGTCGTGACCCTGATCGCGCTGCTCGAGCTGGCCAAGGAGAACCTGATCGAGATCACCCAGGCCGAGGCCTACGCGCCGATCTACGTGCGGCTGGCGTTCACGCCCAGCTGAGAGGCTGAAAGTCCGGGAAACACCATGCAGGTCGTGCACACCATCGCCGCCTTGCGCCAGGCCCTGCAGGCGGCCGACAACCCGGCCTTCGTGCCGACCATGGGCAACCTGCATGCCGGCCACCTGGCCCTGCTGACGCGGGCGCGCTCGCTGGGCGACGTGGTGGTGGCCAGCATCTTCGTCAATCGCCTGCAGTTCCTGCCGCATGAGGACTTCGAGCGCTACCCACGGACCTTCGAGGCCGATTGCGCGGCGCTCGAGCAGGCCGGCTGCGACCTGCTGTTCGCTCCCGACGAGGCCGAGCTCTACCCCCGGCCCCAGACCTTCCGCGTGACGCCGGACCCGGCGCTGGCCGACCTGCTGGAGGGCGAGTTTCGGCCCGGCTTCTTCACCGGCGTCTGCACTGTGGTGATGAAGCTGTTCATGGCCGTGCATGCCGGCCAGGCACGCGGCTGCGCGGTCTTCGGCAAGAAGGACTACCAGCAGCTGCTGGTGATGCGCGAGATGGTGCGGCAGTTCGCGCTGCCGCTGGAAATCGTCGCCGTCGAGACCTGCCGCGACGCCGACGGCCTGGCCCTGTCGTCGCGCAATCGCTACCTGAGCGCGGCCGAGCGCGCCGAGGCGCTGCAACTGCCGCTGGCCCTGCGCACGCTGGCACGCGACGCGCTGGCGGCCGCGCAGGCCCTGCCCGGGCACCGCGCGCGCCTGGAAGCTGTCGCCATGGCGGAACTTGCCCGCCGCGGCTGGCAGCCGGACTACCTGACGGTGCGCCGCCGCGCCGACCTGCACCCCCCCGAGGCGGGCGACGGCAGCGGCCAGCTGGTGGTGCTGGGCGCGGCCCGCCTGGGCGACACGCGCCTGATCGACAACCTGGAAATCTGAACGTCTCGGCGGCGCGGAC
>CAYRHV010000588.1:0-1567 GCA_964424045.1 uncultured Ottowia sp.
CAGCGACGGCAGCAGCCCTCTTCATTCGATCGGCCGGCTCCACCAGTCGGTGTCGAACTGGCCTTGCAGCCAGGAAATCAGCAGCTTGACCTTGGCCGGCACCAGGCGCGGCGAGGGGAACACCGCGTGCACTTCCTGATAGGGCAGGCGCCAGTCGGGCAGCACAACCGAAACGACCCCGGAGTCCAGCGACTCCTGGGCCACGTAGCGCGGCAGCGCCGCGATGCCGAAGCCGTCGCGGGCGGCCATCAGCAGCATCGACAGGCTGTTCGAGCGCAGCCGCCCGTTGACCCGGACACTGGCCGAGCGCCCCGCCGGGCCGCCGAACTGCCAGCGCTCGTCGCCCTGCACCGAGCTGTAGATCAGGGCATCGTGGCGCGCCAGGTCGTCCGGCGTGCGCGGCCGGCCACGGCGCCGCAGGTAGCCGGACGCGGCCACCAGCACCCAGGGATTGAGGCCCAGGTAGGCCGCGCCCAGGGTCGAATCGGCCAGCTTGCCCAGCCGGATCGCCAGATCAACGCCCTGCTCGACCAGGTCCACGTAGCGGTCGTCGCAGTTGAGCTCGATCTGCAGCTCGGGGTTCATGCGCATGAACTCCATCAGCAGCGGCGCCATCACGCGGCGCCCGAAGGCCACCGAGGAACTGATGCGGATCGCGCCCTGCAGCTGGGTCTGCAGCAGGCTGCCGAGCGAGCCGGCCTCGTCGGCATGCAGGCAGATCAGCTTGCACTTCTCGTAATAAAGCAGGCCGATCTCGGTCGGGCTGACGCCGCGCGTGGTACGGTGCAGAAGGCGCGCGCCCAGCTGCTTTTCCATGCGGTTGATCTGCTTGGTCGCCGCCGGCTGACCAATGCCGGCCTCGGCGGCCGCCTTGCTGAAGGAGCCGAGGTCGACGATGCGGATGAACAGGCGCAGATCCTGGATGCGGTCCATGATCGATATTCCACCACGGAATAAGCATCATGCGCAAGCAGGGCCTTCCCATTTCGGGTGTGAGGCGGCATCATCATAGTCAGCTGAATTTCTGACCATTTCCAAGGAGACCGCCAAATGGCAAAGATGAAAGCGGCAATGGCCGCAGTGCTCGTGATGGAGAAGGAAGGCATCACCCAGACCTTCGGTGTTCCGGGCGCCGCCATCAACCCCTTCTACGCCCAGATGAACGAGCGCCAGACCATGGGGCACGTGCTGGCGCGCCACGTTGAGGCCGCCACACACATGGCCGAGGGCTACACCCGCGCCAAGGCCGGCAACATCGGCGTCGCCCTGGGTACCTCGGGCCCGGCCGGCACCGACATGATCACCGGCCTGTATTCCGCCATCGCCGACTCGATCCCGATCCTGTGCATCACCGGCCAGGCGCCGCGTGCCAAGCTGCACAAGGAGGACTTCCAGGCCGTCGACATCGCCGCCATCGCCGCACCGGTGACCAAGATGGCCACCACCGTGCTGGAGCCGGCCCAGGTGCCGCGCGTGTTCCAGCAGGCCTTCCACCTGATGCGCTCGGGTCGCCCCGGCCCGGTGCTGATCGACCTGCCGTTCGACGTGCAGATGGCCGAGATCGACT
>CAYRHV010000589.1:0-1563 GCA_964424045.1 uncultured Ottowia sp.
TCCACGCCGGCGACGGCAACCTGCACCCGCTGATCCTGTTCGACGCCAACGACCCGGACCAGCTGCACCGCGCCGAGCTGTTCGGCGCCGACATCCTGGAGACCAGCGTCGCCATGGGCGGCACCATCACGGGCGAGCACGGCGTCGGCGTCGAGAAGCTGGGCTCGATGTGCGTGCAGTTCACGCCCGAGGAGCGCGAGCGGATGCTGGCGCTGAAGGCCGCCTTCGATCTGCAGGGCCTGCTGAACCCGGGCAAGCTGATCCCGACGCTGTCGCGTTGCATCGAAGGCAACAAGATGGTGGTGCGCGGCGGTCGCCTGCCGTTCCGGGGCCTGGAGCGCTTCTGATGCCTTCGTCTCCACGCGGTCGTCGCCGCAGTGACGGGCCTCACATGAAACCGGGCCGCGATCTCCCATGAAACCCTTGCAGGGATTTGCCTGGCTGCTGGTGCTGCAGCTCGTGGGCGAGGTGCTGGAACGCGGTTTTGGCCTGCCGTTTCCGGGCCCGGTGATCGGCATGGCGCTGCTGATCCCGGCGCTGCGCTGGCCCCTGGTGCGCGAGCCGGTGGCCGAGGCCGCGGGCTTCCTGCTGAGCCATCTGTCGCTGCTGTTCGTGCCCGTGGGCGTGGGCGTGATCACCCACCTCGACGTGTTGCGGGATCAGGGCCTGCGGCTGATGGTGGTGGTCGTCCTGTCGACGTGGATCGGGATGGCGGTGTCGGCGCTGGTGCTGCGTGCGCTGCTGCGCAACGCACCGCCGCCGGAGGATGCCGATGCCTGACTTCGTGCAGCTGTGGGTCTACCTGTCGTCAGCGCCGCTGCTGGGGCTGACGGCGACGCTGGTGGTCTACCTGCTGGCCAGCGCGGCCTACGAGCGGCTGGGCCAGACGCCGCTGGCCAACCCCGTGCTGTGGTCGATCATCGCCCTGGGCGCGGGCCTGGTGGTTGCCGGCGTGCCCTACGAGAACTACTTTGCCGGCGCCCAGTTCATCCACTTCCTGCTTGGGCCGGCGGTGGTCGCGCTTGGCCTGCCGCTGTGGGAGCGGCGCGAGGTGTTGCGCCGCTCGGCCGGGCGTTTCCTGCTGGCGGGGCTGGCCGGCGGCGGCGCAGCCGCGCTGTCGGCGGTGCTGATCGGCTGGGCCTTCGGGCTGTCGGGCGAGGTGCTGCGCTCGCTGGCGCCCAAGTCGGTCACGGCGCCGGTGGCGATGGGCGTGGCCGAGTCGATCGGTGGCGTGCCGGCGCTGGCGGCGGTGTTCGCCGTGCTGACGGGCCTGATCGGCGCGCTCTCGGGACGCCTGCTGTTCCGGCTGGTGGGCGTGGGCGAGACGCCGCTGGAATGGATCGCGCGCGGCTTCGCCATGGGCACGGCGGCGCACGGCCTGGGCGCGGCGCGCTCGCTGCAGGTGCACGCCGAGGCCGGCGCCTACGCCGGGCTGGCGCTGGGGCTGCAGGTGCTGCTGGCCTCGACCCTGATCCCGTTGCTCGGGCGCTGGTTTTGATTCGAATCTGCGTTCGAAATGACGAATGACGAATGACCTCGCTGCGCTTCGATGACTGCCGCGTC
>CAYRHV010000590.1:0-1558 GCA_964424045.1 uncultured Ottowia sp.
GCGCGAACTCCTTGTTCTCGCCCACGTAGCTGGCGATCATCTTCCTGATCTGCCGCGTCTCCAGCAGCTTGCCCAGGCCGAAACCGTCGACACCGGCGTTGTTGGAGATGCAGGTCAGGTCCTTGGCCCCGCTGTCGTGCAGCGCCTGGATCAGCGCCTCCGGGATGCCGCACAGGCCGAAACCGCCCACGCCGATGAGCTGGCCATCCTGGACGACGTCCTTCAGCGCCGCGTCGGCCGATGGAAAGATCTTGTTCACGAAATGGTTCTCCTGTCAGTCATCTCTCTTCTGGAACCGATTGCACCCGGCCCTCCCCTGCCTGGCAAGCGCCGGCGGAAAATCCGGATTGAATGCGGCCCGCGATGCGCAGGCCAAGCCACAACGATACACCGTTTGCCATCGGCTGGTCGCATGCCGCCGCGCACTCGTCCGCCCTCAGCGCTCCGCAATGCCGAGCAGTTCGACCTCGAAGATGAGCGTGGCGTTGGGCGGAATCACGCCCATCACGCCCCGGGTGCCGTAGGCCATGCCGGAGGGACAGGTCAGGCGCGCCTTGCCGCCGACCTTCATCTGCTGCAAGCCCTCGGACCAGCAGGGAATCACGCGCCCGAGCGGAAATTCCATCGGCTCACCGCGCTGGTAGGAGCTGTCGAACTCCTTGCCGCCGTCCTGCAGCGTGCCGCGGTAGTGCACCCGCACGACGTCCTGCACTGTCGGGCTCGGCCCCGTGCCCTCGGCCAGCGACTCGTAGACCATGGCGTCGCCCGACGCCCGGGCGCCCGTGACCCAGGTGCCCCAGGTCGTCGCCACGCCGACCACCGCCACGGTGACCAGGGCCAGGGTGGTCCCAATCGGTAACTTCAAGCTGCTCTCCGCCTGCGGACAATCAAGCCCGCGATTATCGGCGCCCTCGGCTGCCTCGCCGCAGGAAGGTGGTACAAAGCCCGAAACCCCACCCAGGAGAAACCCGATGAGCGACCGTTACCCGCTTGCCAACCTCGACACCCTGCCCGACGACATCAAGGTCCAGATCCTGGCCGTGCAGGAAAAGGCCGGCTTCATCCCCAACGTGTTCCTGGCCCTGGCGCGGCGCCCGGCCGAGTGGCGCGCCTTCTTTGCCTACCACGACGCCCTGATGGAGCCCGAAAGCGCGGGCCGCAGCAGCAACCTGACCAAGGGCGACCGCGAGATGATCGTGGTGGCCACCAGCAGCGCCAATTCCTGCCTCTACTGCGTCGTCGCCCACGGCGCCCTGCTGCGCATCTACGAGAAGAAGCCCCTGGTGACCGACCAGGTCGCGACCAACTGGCGCAAGGCCGACATCAGTGAGCGCCAGCGCGCCATGCTGGGCTTTGCCATGAAGGTCAGCCAGCGCCCGCAGGAGCTGGGCGAGGAGGACTTCGCCCCACTGCACGCGCACGGCTTCGACGACGAGGACATCTGGGACATCTGCGCCATCGCCGCCTTCTTCGGCCTGTCCAACCGCATGGCCTCGTTCAGCAACATGATGCCGAACGCGGAGTTCTACCTGATGGGGCGGGTGCCGAGGGAGAAGAA
>CAYRHV010000591.1:0-1549 GCA_964424045.1 uncultured Ottowia sp.
CAGCAGCAGCACGGCCTTGATGATCTGCACCCAGGTGGTGGCCGTCATGCCGCCGAACACCACGTAGACCATCATCAGGATGCCGACCAGCACCACGGCGATCCAGTATTCGAGGCCGAACAGCAGCTTGATCAGCTGGCCGGCGCCGACCATCTGCGCGATCAGGTAGAAGGCCACCACCACCAGCGTGCCGCTGGCGGCAAAGGCGCGGAACGGCCCCTGCGCGAAGCGGTAGCCGGCCACGTCGGCAAAGGTGAAGCGCCCCAGGTTGCGCAGCCGCTCGGCCAGCAGGAAGGTCAGGATCGGCCAGCCGACCAGGAAGCCGATCGAGTAGATCAGGCCGTCGTAGCCGTTGGTCATCACCGCCGCCGAGATGCCCAGGAAGGAGGCCGCCGACATGTAGTCGCCGGCAATCGCCAGGCCGTTCTGGAATCCGGTGATGCCGCCGCCCGCGGTGTAGAAGTCGGCCGCGGACTTGGTGCGGCCGGCGGCCCACTTGGTGATCCACAGGGTCGCCGCGACGAAGGCGACGAACAGGGTGATGGCGGTCCAGTTGGTTTCCTGCTTGGCCATCTCGCCAATGTCGCCGGCGGCCAGTGCCGAGCCGGCGGCGCCGAGCAGGGCGGCCAGTGTGAGGAGTTGGTGGCGCGGCTTCATTGCGTCGCCTCCTCGAGGATCTCGCGCGTGATGGCGTCGAACTCGCGGTTGGCCCGGTTCACGTAGTAGACGACGATCGCCACCGTGAACACGATGATGCCGATGCCGATCGGCACCCCCAGCGTGGTCACGCCGCTGCCCAGCGGGCGCGCCAGGAATTCCTTGTCGAACGCAATCAGGCCGATGTAGCCGTAGTAGACGATCCACATCAGGACCGCCAGAATCCAGCCCAGCCGGTTGCGGCGCGACTTGAGATTCTGGTACTTGGGATTGCGCTGGATCTTCTCCACGATGGGATCCGCCATGGGTGCTCCTTGGAATGGACGAGACGGGTGGATTTTGCCTGAGCCGGGGCCGTCTGCGGGGGTTTCTTGTCAAACCTTGTGCCTACTCAACCGGAGCCGGCTGATTGACGGGCCGCGGCGTGCCGCGGCGCGGAGGCTGGTTTGGCGTTGCCTTAAGATGGGCACCGGACGGCGCGACGGTGCGCCGGCGCTGAGGGACCGACGGGATGTTCAGGCAACTTGACGTGGACCGGCTGACGGGCCTGTTCGTGCTCGGCTGGCTGGTGTTCGGCTTTCCGCTGCTGGGGCTGTGGGACCGGCCGCAGGCGCTGGCCGGCCTGCCGCTGCTGCCGCTGGCGCTGTTCACGCTCTGGGCGGCGCTGATCGCCGGCCTGGCCTGGCTGATGGAGCGTCCGGCGGCGCCGGAACCGGGCGAGGACGCAGCGGGCGAAGGCCCCTGAACCCGGCCGAAGGGCGCAGGATCCTGCCGATGCTGGACACGAGCCTGGTCCTGGGCGTCTCCTTCTTCTACCTGCTGCTGCTGTTTGCCGTGGCCTGGCTGGGCGACCGCCAGGCGGCGCGCGGGCGCTCGCTGATCGCCAACCCCT
>CAYRHV010000592.1:0-1549 GCA_964424045.1 uncultured Ottowia sp.
AGGCACAGCTTCTCGAACAGGCGCCGGTCGTCGGTGACCGGCAGGCCCCATTCGGTGTCGTGATAGGCGAGGTATTGCGGCGTCGCCAGGCACCAGCTGCAGCGCAGCCGGCCGTCGGGGCCGGGCAGGGCGGCCTGGGTCATGGGCGGGGCGTGCCTGGTCCGGCCGCCGCAGCCAGGTCGGCGGCGGCGGGCAGCCACAGACCGTCCAGCCGCAGGCCGCGTGCGGCGCGCACGGCGTTGGCGCAGGCGCGCGCTACCGCTTCGGCGGCCATGATGCACAGCACGTTGAAGTCCAGCGCCGGCGCCTGGCCGGTGGCCAGGGCGAACAGGGTGTCACCGTCGCTCAGGGTGTGCACCGGCCGGATGACGCGCGCCAGACCGTCGTGGCCGGCGCCGGCGAGGCGCCGCGCGCGCGCCTTGCCGAGCGGGGCATCGGTGGCGATGACGCCGATGGTGGTGTTGCTGCCGGCCAGGATGGCCAGCGGCGGCTGGCCGGCCAGCGCCGCCTGCACGCTGCCCCGCAGGGCCCGGCCGTCGTCGCCGCGGGCGCCGGCCAGCACCTGGCCGGTGTCGGGGTCGGTCACGTCGCCCAGGGCGTTGACGGCCACCAGCGCGCCGACCGTGGTGTCGTTCACGCGCACGCTGGCGCTGCCGATGCCGCCCATCATGGCGTGCGGCATGCCGAACAGCTTGCCGACGGTGGCGCCGGTGCCGGCGCCGACGTTGCCCTGTGCGGGGGCTTCGTCGCTGGCGGCTTGGCAGGCGGCGTAGCCGGCGTCCGCGCCCGGGCGGATGCGGGCATCGCCCAGGTGCAGGTCGAACAGCACGGCGGCCGGCACGATCGGCACGCGCTGGCCGGGGGCACTGCCGACCGCCAGGCCGCGGCCCTGCTGGTCCAGCCAGCGCATCACGCCGCCGGCCGCGTCCAGGCCCCAGGCACTGCCGCCGGCGAGCAGCACGGCGTGCACCTCGCCGACCAGGTTGGCCGGGTCCAACAGGTCGGTCTCGCGCGTGCCGGGCGCGGCGCCGCGCACGTCCACGCCGCCCACCGCGCCGCCGCCCTCGGCACCGCGCGCCAGCACCACGCTGCAGCCGGTCGGGCGGCGCGGGTCGGTGTGGTGGCCGACCTGGATGCCGCGCACGTCGGTGATGGCGTCGGCGTGCTGGCGGTCCACGGTCACTCCATATCGGGCGTGGCCAGCGCCGCGCGCAGCTGCGCCGCGTAGCGCTCCAGCGCCTCGGGGCCGGGCTCCTTGCGCGGCCAGGCCAGATCCACGCCGTCGCCCGCGTGCCGGGGCAGCACGTGCAGGTGGAAGTGGCGCACGGTCTGGTCGGCGACGGCGCCGTTGGCCTGCAGCACGGTGAAGCCGGCCGGCGCAAACGCGGCCTGCGCGGCCAGCGCAATGCGTCGCGCGGTGCGCATCACGGCGCCGGCTTCGTCGGGCGTGACGTCGAGCAGGGTTTCGGCGTGGCGTTTCGTGGCCACCAGCACGTGGCCGGGGTTGACCTGGCCCAGGTCCATGAAGGCCAGCGTCAGCTCGTCCTCG
>CAYRHV010000593.1:0-1547 GCA_964424045.1 uncultured Ottowia sp.
CCGGCCTGCGCGAAGACCTGCTGGCACGCCCGCGCGCCAGCGACGACGCCGTGCTGCTGCATTCGTCGGGCACCATGGGCGCACCCAAGGGCATTCCGCTCAAGCACCGCCACGTGCTGTTCGCCGTGCGCAGCGCGGCCCAGGCCGGCTACTTCGGCGAGGGCGAGACGCACATGGCCTACATGCCGATCGCCTGGGTCGGCGACTTCATCTTCACCATCGCGGCGGCGCTGGCGCTGCGCTTTTCGGCCAACATCCCGGAGAAGCAGGAGACCGTGCAGCGCGACCTGCGCGAGATCGCGCCCACGGTCTACTTCACCTCGCCGCGCGCCTGGTCCACCATGCTGACGCGGGTGCAGGTCGGCATTGCCGAATCGACGCCGATCAAGCGCTGGCTCTACGAGCGCTTCATGCCGTTCGCCGTCGAGCTGGAACGGCGCCACCTGGCCGGCCAGGAGCCCGGCGCCGGCCAGCGCCTGTGGCGCGCCATCGGCGAGCTGCTGATCTATGGGCCCATCCGCGACCAGCTCGGCCTGGCGCGCGCGCGCCACGCCTACACCGCGGGCGAGGCCATCGGCGAAGAGGTGTTCCTGTTCTTTCGCGCGCTCGGCCTGCCGTTGCGCCAGTTCTACGGCCAGACCGAGAACTCGGCGCTGTGCGCGGCGCAGGATGTCGGCACCGTCAAGCTGCACACCGTGGGCAAGCCGTTCCCGGGCATGGAGCTGCGCATCAGCGACAGCGGCGAGATCCTGGTGCGCGGCGGCAACGTGTTCGACGGCTACTTCGACGACCCGGCGGCCACGGCCGAATCGCTGCAGGACGGCTGGCTGCACACCGGCGATGCCGGCCACCTGGAGGACGACGGCCAGCTGGTGGTGCTGGGACGCGTCTCGGAGCTGGTGCACACGCGCGGCGGCGAGCGCTACATCCCCACCTTCATCGAGAACCAGCTCAAGTTCAGCCCCCACATCAAGGACGTCTGCGTGCTGGGCGACGGCCGCGACTGGCTGGCCGCGCTGGTGGCGATCGACTGGGAGGCGGTGGGCCACTGGGCGCAGGAGCGCGGCGTCGCCTACACCTCGTTTGCCGACCTGTCGCAGCAGCCGCCGGTCTACGACCTGATCGAGGGCCTGATGAGCGCCGTCAACGCCAAGCTGCCCGAGGCCACGCGCATCCACCGCTTCGTCAACCTGCACAAGGAGTTCGACCCGGACGACGGCGAGGTCACGCGCACGCGCAAGCTGCGCCGCAACGTCATCGACACGCACTACAAGGACATCATCGACGCCATCTACGCCGGCCAGGACTCGGTCGAATCGGTGGCGCAGATCACCTACGAGACCGGCGAGTCGGGCGTGCTGCGGCGCGAGCTCGCGATCCGCGACGTGGGCGCCACCGCGGGGGCCGCAGCATGAGCTACTTCCTGGAACTGCTGATCAACGGCGCCCTCACCGGCCTGATGTACAGCCTGGTGGCGCTCGGCGTGGTGCTGATCTACAAGTCCTCGGGCGTGCTCAACTTCGCCGCCGGTGCGATGGTCATGATGG
>CAYRHV010000594.1:0-1532 GCA_964424045.1 uncultured Ottowia sp.
CAGCGCCTGCGCTCAGCGGTGCGCGCCGACGGTCCCGTGCTTGCCCGCATAGATGTCGGGGATGCCGTCCTTGAGCACACCGCCGACGGTGTAAAACGAACCGAAGCAGACGATTCTATCAGCCGGCTGCACGCGGGCAGCCGCAGCTTCGAGCGCCTCCATGGGGCTGGCGAACACCTCGGCGCCGGCTCCCCTGCGCTGGGTGACGGCGCGCCAGCGGGCCTCGAGCTCGTGCCCGGCCAGGGCGCGCGGCGTCGGCAGGTCGGTGAAATACCAGCGGTCGACGATCGGGTCCATGCGCGCCAGCATGGCGTCGACGTCCTTGTCCGCCATGGCGCCGAAGACGCCATGCGTCATCAGGAAGGGGCCCATGGCCTCGAGGTTGGCTGCCAGCGCCGCCACGGCGTGCGGGTTGTGGGCGACGTCGAACACCAGCACCGGCTCGCCGGCGGCGACCTGGAAACGTCCGGGCAGGTCCAGCAGCCCGAAGCCGACCCGCACCGCCTGCGCCGTCACCGGCACGCGCTGGCGCAGCGCATCCAGCGCCGCCAGGGCGCCGGCGGCATTCACGAGCTGGTTGGCGCCGCGCAGCGTCGGATAGCCCAGGCCGGCGTAGCGGCGCCCGCGCCCGGCCCAGGCCCACTGCAGCTGGTCACCCTGGTAGTTGAAGTCGCGCCCCAGCAGCCAGACATCGCAGCCCAGTTCGGCAGCGTGGTCAAGCACGCTTTGTGGCGGCACCGGATCCGCCACCACGACCGGCCGGCCGGCCCGCATGATGCCGGCCTTCTCGACGCCGATCTGCTCGCGCGTGTCACCCAGCAGCCCGGCGTGGTCGACGTCGATGCTGGTGATGACGGCGCAGTCGGCGTCGATCAGGTTGACCGCGTCCAGCCGCCCGCCCAGGCCGACCTCCAGGATCACGACGTCGAGCCCGGCACGCGCCAGCAGGTCCAGGATGCCGAGCGTGGTGAATTCGAAGTAGGTCAGCGCCACCGCGCCGCGCGCGGCCTCGACGCGCTCGAAGGCGGCCACGAGCTGGTCCGCCTCGACCATCTCGCCACGGATTCGGCAGCGCTCCTCGAAGCGCACCAGGTGCGGCGAGGTATAGAGCCCGGTGCGCCAGCCGGCCTCGCGCAGGATGGCCTCCAGCATGGCGCAGGTCGAGCCCTTCCCGTTGGTGCCGGCCACGGTGATGACCGTGCAGTCGAGGCGCAGGTCCATGCGCGTGGCGACCTCGCGCACGCGCTCCAGCCCGAGCGCGATCGTCGCCGGGTGCAGCTGCTCGCAATAGGCGAGCCATTCGTCCAGTGTCTTCATGAGACTGGCGATTGTGAACGCTGGCGCCGCTAGTGCAGTGTTTCGCGCTGTCAAGCCCTTATAAAAGCCAGAAAAAGGCTTGTGGCAAGGCGCGGTTCGCAGCCAATGCTGGCGGGCCTTGGCAAGAATCGCAACGCCGCCGCGAGCCTTTTTCTGGCTTCCCGCAGGGCGAGCCGCCAAGGGGCCATCTGCTTTGTTGCGCGGCCTTGACATGG
>CAYRHV010000595.1:0-1528 GCA_964424045.1 uncultured Ottowia sp.
CGTGGTGCGCTGGATCGACCAGGGCGTGGGCTGCTCCAAGGTGCCCGACATCCACGGCGTCGGCCTGATGGAAGACCGCGCCACGCTGCGCATCTCCAGCCAGCACATCGCCAACTGGCTGCTGCACGGCGTCGTCACCGAGGAACAGGTGCGCGCCACCTTCGAGCGCATGGCCGCCCTGGTCGACCAGCAGAACGCCGGCGACCCGTTCTACCAGCCGATGGCCGGCCACTTCGACACCTCGGCCGCCTACCAGGCCGCCTGCGACCTGGTGTTCAAGGGTCTGGAGCAGCCCAGCGGCTACACCGAGCCCCTGCTGCACGCCTGGCGTCAGAAGGTCAAGGCCAAGGCCTGAGCCCCATGCCGCGAATCGGGGTCACGGTGCCCTGATCCGCGCCATCGCGGCGGGGGCCGAGCGTCAGCTCGCGGTGCTCCGCCACCCGTCCGGCCGGCGCTCGGGCACGCTGTCGAGGCCGGTCAGGCGCGTCGGTCCTGAGCCTGCTCCCAGCGCGACTTGCAGGCCACGCAGTGCTGGGTCATGGGTTCGGCCTTCAGGCGCTCGAAGCGGATGGCGCAGCCGCACTCTTCGCAGAATCCGTAACTGCCGTCGGCAATGCGCTCCAGCGCGCGGTCGATGCGCCCCAGTTCGTCGGCGTCGAGCGCGGTCAGGCGCGTATCGATCTCGCGCATCTGGTTCGCCAGGCGCGCATTGTCGTCCTGCGAGACGCTGGCGGCGGTCTTCGGCGCCGGTTCCAGGTTGGCACGGTTCTGCACCATCTGGTCCTGCAGGTCGGCGCGGCGCGCCAGCAGCAACTGCCTGAGCTCTTCGAGCTGGGCGGGTGTCAAGGCTTCATCAGTCATCGTCAATCGCTCCGACAAGGGTGGTGCCCCGCAGCCGGATCGGTGCGGGGGTTTCTTGCCGCAGAATACCATCCAGATGACCCGCCCTGAAACTCGCGTCGACGCCACGCGCTGCCCCCTGTGCGGCGCACCGAACCAGTGCGCCATGGCGCCCGGGCCGGACCAGCCTGAAGTGCCGGCGCCCTGCTGGTGCACCGGTGTCCGGTTCGAGGCCCGCTTGCTGGCGCAGGTGCCGGCCGCGGCGCGTCGGCGGGCCTGCGTCTGTCGTGCCTGCGCCGAGCGCGCGGCGTCAGGCATCGACTGAATCGCTGGATGGAGGCCGCACCATGTGCCAGCTGCTCGGCATGAACTGCAACACGCCGACCGACGTGACCTTCAGCTTCGCCGGCTTTGCCCAGCGCGGCGGGCGCACCGACCACCATGGCGACGGCTGGGGCATCGCCTTCTTCGAGGGACGCGGCGCGCGCGTCTTCCTCGATCCGGGCGCAGCGGCCGATTCGCCGGTCGCAGCGCTGATCCGCCGCTATCCGATCAAGAGCAGGAACGTCATCTCCCACATCCGCAAGGCGACCGTGGGCCAGGTGACGCTGGAAAACTGCCACCCCTTCGTGCGCGAGCTCTGGGGGCGCTACTGGGTGTTCGCCCACAACGGCGACCTGAAGGACTA
>CAYRHV010000596.1:0-1526 GCA_964424045.1 uncultured Ottowia sp.
TAGGTCCAGTGCACCGTGTTGGCGTTGCAGGACTTGCCGGTCATGTCGGACGAACCGCCGGTGGAGTCGACAAAGACCTTGTTCTTTTCCTTCACGACCTCGGCCACGGCAAACATCACCGACGAGGTCGGCACGTCCAGGATCATGTCGACGCCGTCGGAGTCGATCCACTTGCGCGTCACGCTGGAGCCGACGTCGGGCTTGTTCTGGTGGTCGGCCGAGACGATCTCGATCTTCAGCTTGGAGCCGGTCTGCGCCAGGTAGTCCTCGACCGCCATCTTGGCCGCCACCACCGAGCCCGGGCCCGAGAGGTCGGCGTAGGGCCCGCTCATGTCGCTGAGAACGCCGACCTTGACGACGCCGCCGGTGATGTCGGCCTGGGCGCCGCCGGCCAGAGCCAGCCCGAGGCCGGCGATCAGCGTGCATAGCAGTTTGCGTTTCATGGTTGCTCTCCTTTGGGGTGATGAATGACTTGAAGCGGGTCGCGGCAGCTTGCTGCCTGACGGGTTCGCCCGCAATGGCCTAGCGGCCGGGCCGCGGCCTAGGGCCGGGACGGGGTGCATGGGCGGGCAGGAACGGCATGGCGGATGATCGGCGGGCGGCTGGGCGTGTTCACACGCCCAGGTACTGGTGCAGCATGTCCATGTTGTCCTGCAACTCGGCGGCACTGAGCTCGCGCAGGATCAGGCCGCGCTCCATGATGTAGAAACGGTCTGCCAGCGGCGCGGCGAAGCGGAAGTTCTGCTCCACCATCAGCACCGTGAAGCCGCGCGTGCGCAGCTCCTGGATCATGCGCGCCAGCGCCTGCACGATGACCGGTGCCAGGCCTTCGGAAATCTCGTCCAGCAGCAGGATGCGGGCGCCGGTGCGCAGGATGCGCGCCACGGCCAGCATCTGCTGCTCGCCGCCCGAGAGGCGTCCGCCCGGGCTGTTGCGGCGGCTCTTCAGGTTGGGGAACATGGCGTAGATCTCGTCCACGCTCATGCCGCCCTCGGCCACCCTGGGCGGCAGCAGCAGGTTTTCCTCGCAGCTGAGCGAGGCCAGGATCCCGCGCTCCTCGGGGCAGTAGCCCACGCCCAGGCGCGCGATGTGGTGCGGCGGCATGCGCACGGTGTCGGTACCGTTGACGCGGATCGAGCCGGTGCGCTTGCCCACCAGGCCCATCAGGGCGCGCAGGCTGGTGGTGCGGCCGGCGCCGTTGCGGCCCAGCAGGCTGACGACTTCGCCGGTGCCGACCTCGAAGTTGACGCCGTGCAGGATGTGCGACTCGCCATACCAGGCGTGCACGTCCCTGAATTCGATGGCGTTGGTGCTGGTGCTCATGCCAGGTCCATCGCTCAGGCGCCCACGCCCTGCAGTTCTTCGTCGGTGCTGCCCATGTAGGCTTCGCGCACCCGGGGGTTGTTCGAGACCTCGCTGTAGGGGCCTTCGGCGATCACCTGGCCGAACTGCAGCACGGTGATGGTGTCGGCGATGCTGCCGACCACGCCCATGTTGTGCTCGACCATCAGGATGGTGCGGTTGGC
>CAYRHV010000597.1:0-1522 GCA_964424045.1 uncultured Ottowia sp.
CGGCCGGGGCGTCGCGCAGGCCCTGCACCAGGCGCGTGGCCAGCTCGCGCACCTGGCCGGCCTGCGCTGCGTCGTCCACCCGCGCCAGCGGCAGCAGGGCCGGCAGGCAGTCCGGCTCCGGGCGGTGCCAGGCGGCGGTGATGGCGGCGCGCAGCGGTGTTTGCGGCAGGACGGCCTGGGCGAAGGCGAGAAAAGGTTGCACCTCATGCGTTGGTTCGGGTTCCACCTCATCGGATGTGCTTCCGTCCTCGGCTCCGGGTGTACCCAGATGGATGGTGGCGTGGCCGCGCTCGATCGCGTCGACGTAGAGCAGGGCGGCCTGCTTGACGAGCCAGTGGGGGGTGCGGCCGATCTGCTGGGCGGCGCCACGGATGCGCTCGCGTAGAACCTGGTCGACCTTGATTCCGATGGTGGTGGACATGAGAGCGAGGTGAAAATGGGGGCGGAATCGGGTTGTCAGTGCAACCGTCGAGACTCGAAGTATTGATCAGGTGTAACCTAAATCAAATAAGGGTTAACCCTGTTTTTCTTTCAATTTCTGAGGCTGTGCACGCTGCAGCCCAGCTTGCCTTTTGTTTCTCGATCCGCCCGTGCGGGGCTTGTCAATCCGGCGCTTTTTCTGAAAGATCGGGCGGTTTCGCCTTGACCAAGGAGAAGGGTTTGATGGTGCAGACGAAAAGCGCGTCCCGTGGCACGCGGGCCACGGCGCTGCCGGCGGGCCTGTGCCTGCTGCTGGCGGCCTGTGGCGGGGGTGGCGACAGCGAGGCCGAGCCATCGTCCAGCGGATCGGCGCCGCCACCGATTGCCGCCCCTGCGCCCGCTCCAACCCCGGCGCCCACACCGGCACCAATACCGACGCTCCCTGCCGGAACACAGGCCTGTGGCGACATGAATGCCCTGCTGGCGGCCATCAATGCCGCACGCGCCGAGGCCCGCGTCTGCGAGAACGGGGGGTCAACCTTGCCCGCGGTGACGCCGCTGCAGTGGAATACGGCCCTGGCCGCGGCGGCCCAGCGCCATTCCATCGACATGGCGCAGAACAACCACTTCAGTCACACCGGCACCGACGGCAGCTCGGCGGGCGCGCGCATCTCGGATGCCGGCTACAACGCCACGGCCTGGGGCGAGAACATCGCCGCCGGTTACGGCTCGGTCAGCGAGGTGATGGCGGGCTGGCTGGACAGCCCGGGCCACTGCAGGAACATCATGTCGGCCAACTACGCCGACTTCGGCGCCAGCTGCGTGTATCGCAGCAACACGACCTACCGCAGCTACTGGACCACCGATTTCGGCCGCACAAGCCGGTGAACCGGGAGCGCGCCGACCGGGCCGGTCAGCGCCGCATGCATGTTGCGGATTCGCGGTCAGGATGGGCTCGCGGGGCAGCGCCGCCGCGATCCTGGGACACCCTCATCAGGATTGCAT
This sequence comes from uncultured Ottowia sp., assembly GCA_964424045.1. Taxonomy (GTDB): domain Bacteria; phylum Pseudomonadota; class Gammaproteobacteria; order Burkholderiales; family Burkholderiaceae_C; genus Ottowia. The sequence goes on from CAYRHV010000597.1 coordinate 1,426, forward strand.
TCAGGAATATAACGAATGGCGCCGGACGGTGCCAGCCCGGCTTACGACACTGCAGTCATTGAAGCGCAGCGAAGTCATTCGTCATTCGTCATCGCGA
>CAYRHV010000598.1:0-1520 GCA_964424045.1 uncultured Ottowia sp.
GTGTTCAAGATGCCGCACCTGCGCGGCTGGGCGATTGCCGGGCGCCAGGCCTGGCTGCCGGCCGTGGGCCGGCACGAAGTCCTGGTGGTGGACACCGAGAGCTGGCAGGAAGTGGCGCGCGTGCCGGTAGCCGGCCAGCCGGTGTTCGTGATGGCGCGCCCCGACGGGCGCCAGGTGTGGGTCAACTTCGCCGTGCCCGACTACGACACGGTGCAGGTCATCGACACCCAGACACGCCAGGTGCTGCGCAGCCTCAAGCCCGGCAGGGCCGTGCTGCACATGGAGTTCACGCCGCGTGGCGACACGGTGTGGATCAGCGCACGCGACGACCACCGCATCTCGATCGTCGACACGCAGCGCCTGGAAACCCTGGCCACGCTGCCGGCGCGCTCGCCCAGCGGCATCTTCTTCAACGCGCGCGCCGCGCGCACCGGCTTCTGAAGGCGCGCGCCGTGCCCGCCTCGCTCCTCCTGCAAGCAGCCGCCGGCCTGCGTCGTGCGCGCGTCCTCGCGCTGGCGCTGCTCGCGCTGGCCGGCACGGCGGCATTCGCCGCCCCGGCCGCGGCGCCGGACACGGACGTCGACGCCGCCCGCCTCTACCAGCAGCACTGCGCCGCCTGCCACGGTGAGCAGCGCCTGGGCGGCATGGGCCCGGCCCTGCTGCCCGAAAGCCTGGCGCGGCTGAAGAAGCCCGAGGCGCTGAAGGTGATCCGCGACGGCCGGCCGGCAACGCAGATGCTGCCGTTCTCCGGCGCGCTGCGGGACGCCGAGATCGCGGCGCTGGCGGACTGGATCTACACCCCGTCGGCGACCACCCCCGACTGGAGCGACGCCGACATCGCGGCCAGCCGCGAGGAAGCCGCCGGCTGGCGCGACTGGCCGGCACAGCCGCAGTGGCTGGCCGACCCGATGAACCTGTTCGTCGTGGTCGAGGCCGGCGACCACCACGTCTCGCTGCTCGATGGCGACCGCTTCGAGGTGATCCACCGCTTTGCCAGCCGCTTCGCCCTGCACGGCGGGCCCAAGTTCACGCCGGACGGCCGCTACGTCTACTTCGGCTCGCGCGACGGCTGGATCACCAAGTACGACCTGTGGAACCTGAAGGTCGTGGCCGAGGTGCGTGCCGGCGTCAACATGCGCAACATCGCCGTCTCCAGCGATGGCCAGTGGGTGATGGCGGCCAACTACCTGCCGCACACGGTGGTGCTGTTCGATGCCGAGCTGCGGCATCAGCGCAGCTGGCCGGCACGCGCGCTGGGCGGCGGCCCGAGCTCGCGCGTCTCGGCGGTCTACGACGCCGCGCCGCGCAAGAGCTTCGTGGTGGCGCTCAAGGACCTCCCTGAGCTGTGGGAGATCAGCTACGACCCCGCCGCCGAGCCGATCCACGACGGTCTGGTACACGACTACCGCATGAAGGAGGGCCTGCCCACGGCGGGCTTCCTGGGCGTGCGCCGCACGCTGCTGGCCGAGCCGCTGGACGACTTCTTCTTCAGCCCCGACTACGCCTACGCCCTGGGCGCC
>CAYRHV010000599.1:0-1519 GCA_964424045.1 uncultured Ottowia sp.
GGCCTGGAGGCGCCGACGCGCGTGCTGCTGCTGGTGCAGGACCACCGCGGCTACCTGCACCTGTCGGAGCTGCTGACGCGCGCCTGGACCGAGGGCGTGGTCCGGGCGCAGGCGCTGGTGCGCTGGGACTGGCTGCAGGAGCGGGCGGCCGGCCTGATCCTGCTGTCGGGCGCGCAGGCCGGGCCGCTCGGACAGGCGCTGCTGCAGGGCGACGAAGCGCGCGCCGGCGAACTGGCGCTGCAGCTGGCGCAGGCCTTTCCGCAGCGCTTCTACGTCGAGCTGCAGCGCGCCAGCCGCGCCGACGACGAGACGCACGTGGCCGCCGCCGTGCGGCTGGCAGCGCGCCTGCAATTGCAGGTGGTGGCCACGCACCCGGTGCAGTTCCTGCACGCCGAGGAGTTCGAGGCCCACGAGGCGCGTGTCTGCATTGCCGAGGGCGAGATCCTGGGCAATCCGAGGCGTGTGCGCCGCTTCACGCCCGAGCAGTATTTCAAGTCGACGGCCCAGATGGCCGAGCTGTTTGCCGACCTGCCATCGGCGCTGGCCAATTCGGTGGAGATCGCCCGCCGCTGCAACCTGACGCTGACGCTGGACAAGCCGCAACTGCCCGACTTCCCGATCCCGGCCGGGCACACCATCGACAGCTACTTTCGCCACGCGGCGCTGGAGGGGCTGGAGCAGCGCCTGGCGCAGCTCTACCCGGACGCCGGCCAGCGCGACGCCGAGCGCCCGCGCTACCTGGAGCGACTCGAGTTCGAGATCGACACCATCCTGAAGATGGGCTTTCCGGGCTACTTCCTGATCGTCGGCGACTTCATCAACTGGGCCAAGGTCAACGGCTGCCCGGTGGGGCCGGGGCGCGGCTCCGGCGCCGGCTCGCTGGTGGCCTATGCGCTGCAGATCACCGACCTCGATCCGCTGCGCTACCAGCTGCTGTTCGAGCGCTTCCTGAATCCCGAGCGGGTGTCGATGCCCGACTTCGACATCGACTTCTGCCAGGCCAATCGCGACCGCGTGATCGACTACGTCAAGGGCAAATACGGCAAGGAGGCGGTGAGCCAGATCGCCACCTTCGGCACCATGGCGGCACGCGCGGCGATCCGCGACGTCGGGCGCGTGCTCGACATGAGCTACACCTTCTGCGACGGCATCAGCAAGCTGATCCCGAACAAGCCGGGCAAGCCGGTGACGCTGCAGTACCCGCCCAAGGGTCTGACGGCAGACGAGAAGGAGAAATACGCGATCGCGGCCGAGCCGCAACTGGCCGCGCGCATCCAGGCCGAGGAGGAGGTGCGCACCCTGGTCGAGCTGGCGCAGCAGCTCGAGGGCGTGACGCGCAACGTCGGCATGCACGCCGGCGGCGTGCTGATCGCGCCCGGCCGGCTGACCGACTTCGGCCCGCTCTACCAGCAGCCGGGCAGCGACGCGGCCGTGAGCCAGTACGACAAGGACGACGTCGAAGCCGTGGGCCTGGTCAAGTTCGACTTCCTGGGCCTGGCCACGCTGACCATCCTGGAGA
>CAYRHV010000600.1:0-1518 GCA_964424045.1 uncultured Ottowia sp.
ACAGCCGCGGCGAGGCGGTGCCGCTGTCGGCCTTCGCCAGCACGCGCTGGATCACGGGACCGATGCAGACCATCCGCTACAACGGCTATCCGGCCATGCGCATCGCCGGCGGCGCCGCGCCCGGCTACTCGACCGGCGACGCCATGGCCGAGATGGAGCGCCTGGCAGCACAGCTGCCCGAGGGCTTCGGCTACGAGTGGACCGGCCAGTCGCGCGAGGAAAAGCTGGCCGGCAACCAGGCCATGATCCTGTATGCCTTCGCCATCCTGGCCGTGGTGCTGGCGCTGGCCGCGCTCTACGAGAGCTGGTCGATCCCGCTGGCGGTGATCCTGGTGGTGCCGCTGGGCGTGCTGGGCGTGCTGCTGGCCGTCACCGGCCGCGGCCTGACCAATGACGTCTACTTCCAGGTCGGGCTGATCACCATCATCGGCCTGTCGGCCAAGAACGCGATCCTGATCATCGAGTTCGCCAAGGACCTGCAGGCCCAGGGCATGAGCGCCGTCAAGTCGGCGCTGGCCGCCGCCCACCTGCGCTTTCGCCCGATCATCATGACCTCGATGGCCTTCACGCTCGGCGTGCTGCCGCTGGCCATCGCCAGCGGCGCCGGCTCGGCCAGCCAGCGCGCCATCGGCACCGGCGTCATGGGCGGCATCCTGGTCGGCACCACCCTGGCCGTGTTCTTCGTGCCGGCGTTCTTCGTCGTCGTGCGCCACGTCTTCAAGGGTTCGGCGCGCCAGCACGAACGCTACGCCGAGCACGCGGTGCGCGCCGGCCTGAGCGGCGACACGGCGACCCGCATCCTGCACGACGCCGAGGAGGGCCTGCCGGAAACCGAATTGCGCGCGCTGGACGAGGACGAAGGCAACGCGCCGCCGAACGCCAAGGATCCCTCATGACCGCCATTCCTTCCACTCCCCTCCGCAGCGGCGTGCCACACGCCCTGCGCCTGGCCACCGGCACCGTGCTGCTGGCCGCGCTGGGCGCCTGTTCGCTGGTCCCCACCTACGAGCGCCCGGCGGCACCGGTGGCCAGCGACTGGCCGGTCAGCCCGGTCACCAGCGAGCCGGCCACGCTGCGCGCCGCCGCCGACCTGCCCTGGCAGGACTTCGTGCAGGACGCCACGCTGCGCGAGCTGATCGGGCTGGCGCTGGAGGGCAATCGCGACCTGCGCGTGGCGGTGCAGGCGATCGAGCAGGCCCGTGCCCAGTACCAGATCCGCCGCGCCGATCAGTTCCCCACCGTGGCCGGCGCGTTCAGTGGCGAGCGCTCGGAGCCGAACCCGAATGCCGGCGACGACGGCCCGAAGGTGAATTCCCTCTACACCGTCGGCCTGGGCGTGGCCAGCTGGGAGCTCGACTTCTTCGGCCGCGTGGCCGCTCTCAAGGACGCCGCGCTGGCCAGCTACCTGGCCACCGAGGAGGCACGCCGCTCGGCCCAGATCAGCCTGATCGCCAGCGTGGCCGCCAGCTGGCTGCAGCTGAAGACCGATACCGAGCTGCTGGCGCTGGCCGAGCGCAC
>CAYRHV010000601.1:0-1512 GCA_964424045.1 uncultured Ottowia sp.
GCGATGGCGTAGAACGCCTCGGGCGTGCAGGGCTGGCCGTTGTGTTCGTAGGCGGGAGTCATGGGGTGGGGACGCCGATGCAGGACAGCCGGACGCGAAGGGCGCGAAAACACGCAAAAGACGCGAAAGATTCAAAAAAAGGCTGTCTTTCACGCCCTTCGCGAAACCTTCGTGTCCTTCGCGTCCGGCTGTTGATTTCGACGCCAGGCATCACGCGTCCCCCCAGAAGTCCTTGCGGCACAGCCCCCGCACCTCGCACCAGTCGCAGACGCTGCCTTCGCCCAGCGCCGGCAACGGTGCGCCGGCTGCGATGCGCTCCAGGTCGTGCACCACGCCCTCGTACAGCTCGGCGGCGCGCTGCTGCAGCTCGCCCAGCTCGTGCAGGCTGGGCGGCTCGCGGTCGGCCAGGTTCAGGTAGGCGGCGCGCGGCGCCTCGAAGCCGGACAGCAGGGCGTAGAAGGGCAGCTGGGTGTCCTCGCTGCCGGGCTTGACGCGCGCCCGGCTCTTCTCCTGCCGCTCGGTCTTGTAGTCGATCAGCAGCGGCGTGCCGTCCGCCCCACGGTCGATGCGGTCGATGCGACCCTTGAGCAGCAGCTCGCCACGCCGGGCTTCCAGCTTCTGCTCGGACGCCTGGAACACGTGGCCAGCCGCCTCGTGTTGCGCCAGCCAGGCCAGGTAGGTGTCGCGCAGGGCCGGCCAGGCGGCGGCAAAGGGCATGAATTCGCCCGGGTCCAGCGCGCCCTCGAAGACCTGCTCGGTAGCCTGCCGGGCCGCGGCTTCCATCAGCGCCGGACGGTCGGCGTCGGGCGCGGCTTGCAGGGCCTGGTGAAAGAGGTCCAGCACGGCGTGCACCCAGCTGCCCCAGTCGGCCTTGTCGACCTCGGCGTCCAGCTCGTCCTGCCGGCGCAGGCCGAGCTGGCGCAGGGCGAAGAAGCGATAGGGGCAGTCGCGCAGGCGCTCGTAGTCGCTGGCGGTGATCGGCTGCGTCGGCAGGCCGGCGCCGCTGGGCAGCGGACGCGGTGTCGGTGCGGGCGCGACGCTGCGCGGCACGCGCGGATCGGGCGCATCCGCCAGCAGGCCGGGCGGCGGGTCCAGCAGCAACTGGCGCACCAGCGGCGACGCCAGCAGGGGCTCGCCGTTGTCGTCGGCGTGGCGCCACAACAGATCCACCTGCGGCACGCGCAGGGTCAGCGCCCAGGCGGCGGCCTGGGCGCGCTGCAGGTCCTCGCGCGTCGGCAGGTAGAGCGCCTGACGCTGCGCCGTGCTCCAGGGGCCGGCCGGCTCGGGGGCGACCGGCAGGTGCTGCTCGTCGGCGCCGGGCAGCACCAGGGCGGCAAAGGGCCGTCCCAGCAACTGGGCCAGCGGCAGCACCACGACCTGGGCCGCCGGCGGGTGCGGCGGCCGGAAGCTCGCGCCCTCCAGCGCGTCAGCCACCCAGCGCGTGAATTCGGCCAGGCCGACGCGGCGCCGCGCCGCCGACCAGTCGCGCCACTCGGCCAGGCCCGCGCCGTC
>CAYRHV010000602.1:0-1509 GCA_964424045.1 uncultured Ottowia sp.
TGCCGGTGTAGCGGCCGATGCCCAGCAGGCTGGTGACGATGCCGACCACCACCATGACGGCGATGTTGGTGAGCACGAAAAGCAGGATGCGTTGCATGGAGTCCCTTGAATCGATGCGTGACCGGGTATTGTCCCGGAAACCGCGATGAAGATAGGGGTTATTGGTGCGGGTTCAAGGTCGCGAGTTCCCGCAGCGCCCTCTAAACTTGTGGGCTTGACGGAGCATCGCATGAACACCCTTGCCTGGCTCGAATGCCTGGTGGCCTTCGACACCACCAGCCGCAACAGCAACCTCGGCCTGATCGAGCACGTGCGCGACGCGCTGCACGGCCTGGGCCTGGCGCCCTGGCTGGCGACCAATGCCGACGGCAGCAAGGCTAACCTGTTCTGCACCCTGCCGGCGCGGGACGGCCAGGCGCAGGGCGGCATCGTGCTGTCGGGCCACACCGACGTGGTGCCGGTGGACGGCCAGGACTGGGCCAGCGACCCCTTCGTGCTGACCGACAAGGGCGATGGCCGGCTCTATGGGCGCGGCGCCTGCGACATGAAGGGCTTCATCGCCAGCGCCATGGCGCTGCTGCCCGAGGCGCTGGCGCTGCCGCGCCAGCGGCCGCTGCACCTGGCGCTGTCGTATGACGAGGAAGTGGGCTGCGTCGGCGCGCCGGTGATGCTGGCCGAGCTGAAGGCGCGCGGCATCCAGGCCGACGGCTGCATCGTCGGCGAGCCGACCTCGATGCGGCCGGTGGTGGCGCACAAGGGCATCCACCTCTATCACTGCCGGCTGCACGGCAAGGCGGCGCATTCGTCGCTCACGCCGCAGGGCTGCAACGCGATCGAGCACGCGGCGCGGCTGATCTGCCACATCCGCGACATCGCCGAGCGCTGGCGCGGCCAGGGTCCCTTCGACGCCGCCTACGACGTGCCGCACAGCACCATCACCACGAATCTGATCTCGGGCGGCATCGCGGTCAACACGATTCCCGAGGTGTGCCAGCTGAGCTACGAGTTCCGCAACCTGCCGGCGCAGTCGCGCGACGCCATCCAGGCCGAGGTCGAGCGCTACGTGGCCGAGGAGCTGCTGCCCGGCATGCGGCGCGAGTTCGACGGCGCGCGCGTGGAGATCGAGCGCGCCGCCTCGGCGCCGGGGCTGGATGCGAGCGAGCAGGCGGCGATCACCGAGCTGGTGCGCGCGCTGACGGCGGACCGCACGGTGCGCAAGGTGGCCTACGGCACCGAGGCCGGCCTGTTCCAGGGCGCCGGCATCCCGGCCGTGCTGTGCGGGCCGGGCTCGATCGAGCAGGCGCACAAGGTGGACGAATACGTCGAGGTCGAGCAGCTGGCGCAGTGCGACCGCTTCTTGCGGCAGGTGGTGGAGTCGCTGGTTTGATACGAACTTGCGTTCGAAATGACAAATGACAAATGACGAATGACCTCGCTGCGCTTCGATGACTGCGGCGCCGTGGTCTGATCCGTCATTGCGAGTCGCCGCAGGCGACGCGGCAATCCAGT
>CAYRHV010000603.1:0-1501 GCA_964424045.1 uncultured Ottowia sp.
TGCCGGTGGTGATCACCGCGTTCGCCGACAAGAGCTTCACCTTCGTGATCAAGACGCCGCCCGCGGCCGTGCTGATCAAGAAGGCGCTCAAGGTCGACAAGGGCTCGGCCAAGCCGGCGACCGACAAGGTGGGCAAGATCACGCGCGCCCAGCTCGAGGAAATCGCCCAGACCAAGCTCAAGGACATGACTGCCGCCGACCTGGACGCCGCCGTGCGGACCATCGCCGGCTCGGCCCGATCCATGGGCGTGACGGTGGAGGGCGTGTGATGGCCAGGCTGACGAAGAAACAGAAGGCCCTGGTGGGCAAGGTCGATTCGACCCGTCTCTATCCGCTGGACGAAGCGCTGGCGCTGGTCAAGGAGCACGCCACGGCGAAGTTCGACGAGTCGATCGACGTCGCCGTGCAGCTGGGCGTGGACGCCAAGAAGTCCGACCAGGTGGTGCGCGGCGCCGTGGTGCTGCCCAACGGCACCGGCAAGACCAAGCGCGTTGCCGTGTTCGCACAGGGCGCGCAGGCCGATGCCGCGCGCGAGGCCGGCGCCGACGTGGTCGGCATGGAGGACCTGGCCGAGCAGGTGAAGGCCGGCAGCATGCCGTTCGACGTCGTGATCGCGGCGCCGGATGCGATGCGCGTGGTCGGGGCCCTGGGCCAGATCCTGGGCCCGCGTGGCCTGATGCCGAACCCGAAGGTCGGCACCGTGACGCCCGACGTGGCGACGGCGGTGAAGAACGCCAAGGCGGGCCAGGTGCAGTTCCGCGTCGACAAGGCCGGGATCATCCACGGCACGATCGGCCTGCGTTCGTTCGACACCGACAAGCTGCAGGGCAACCTGGCGGCGCTGGTCGATGCCCTGAACAAGGCCAAGCCGGCCACCAGCAAGGGCCTCTACCTGCGCAAGGTGGCGGTGTCGAGCACGATGGGCGTGGGCGTCCGGGTGGACACCCAGACCATCCAGGGCTGAACAAGGGATTCGTCCCGCGCGCCGGCTTCGGGCGGGCGCATGGGCGAAGTGGTGGGCTGGGGCGGCCGCAGGGTCGCCACGGGCCATCCAAGACCGCTGGCGTGGTCACCGCTTAATCGCTCCGGGAACCCGGGGCGGCCAGCGCAGATGGCGAGCCTGCCGCGCAGGATTTTTTCCTGAACGGTTGGTCGCTTTTGAAGGCGCACCGTCCGCTGGGCCGGTGCATTTGAAGGAGTGGACCTTGAGTCTTAATCGCAGTGAGAAGGAAGCGGTCATCCAGGAGGTGGCCGGGCTCGCAGCAAAAGCTCAAACGCTGGTGCTGGCGGAATACCGCGGCATCTCGGTCGCCGACATGACGAAGTTGCGCGCCGACGCGCGCGGCCAGGGCGTGGTGCTGAGCGTGTTGAAGAACACGCTGGCCCGCCGGGCCGTGGCCGGCAGCAGCTTCGACGTGGCGGCGGACCAGATGTCCGGCCCGTTGCTCTATGGCTTCTCCGAGGACGCCGTGGCTGCCGCGAAGGTGGTGGCCGATTTCGC